>CALLBH010000058.1 GCA_938001945.1 uncultured Robiginitomaculum sp. | reverse complement strand
ATCATAAACCGTCGAAGGCGTGACCATCGACTCATAATTTAAACGAATTTTATCCTGCGAGAATTCAGGATTAATTCCAATAGACGCCGTGAATATCTCTTCGTCAAAAGCCACCGTATGGCCCGCAAGGTTTTTCGATTTTCCTTTAGGGTAGTCTAAAACCTCTATCGTCTCGAATCCATTTTTACGGGATTTAACGACCATGAACTCATCAAAGGTTTGCAAATTCATCAGATAGTTTTCATCCGAGCCTTCGCGCAATGTCACCCAGTTTTCAATGGCTGGGTTATCATCAGAAACTTTGACCAAGCGTGAATTGGAATGCGTATCATTGGCCAAGATATAAAAATCGCCATGGGCGTGATCAATCGTTTGCGCGAAGCCTGCGCTGCGCGGAACAATTTGCGTTAGCTCACCGGAGAGATCGGCGGGAATGACATAGCTCTCTTGGATTTCGCCTTGGCTAGAGACGATAACAAAATACTCTTTGGAGCTTGTGCGGCCAAATCCGATAAAGAACCCATCATCTTCTTCGGTATATAATGTGCGGTCCGCGCTTTGCTCTGTGCCAAGTTTATGGGCCTTAATATTCTTAGCATGCCAGCGGTCTTTTTCGAGCAAGGCGTAAATTAATGCCCCGCCATCTGAGCTAAAAGACACCCCGCCGGAGACATCGTTTAAAACATCAGGCAAATATTCGCCCGTCTGGAGATCGCGCACTTTGACTTGATAGCGCTCATCGCCTGCCGTGTCGTAGGAATACGCAAGGTAACGATTATCAGGACTGATAGACCAATCGCCGACTACAAAATAGTCGCTGCCTTCGGCCAGCTGCGTCACATCCATAAAGACGCTGTCTTCGCCGGTCTCTAGGTTCTTGCGCGCCCGCGTCCGATACTCTGCGCCCTCTTTGTAATACCAGCGATATTCATACCCATTAGAAACGTAGGGTACGGATTTCTCCGTCTCATCCGTGCGGCCCTTAAACTCTTCAAAAATAGTATCCACCAAAGCCGTATGCGGCTTGAGGAAGGTTTGATAATAAGCATTTTCTTCTTTGAGATAATCCAGAACAGGTTCGTCATCGATTGTCGGATAATCTTGGTCTTTCAGCCAGAAATAAGAATCAGATAATGTCTTGCCGTGATATTCGCGCGTGCTGTCAATCTTTGTTGGCACAGGCGCCGTGATATCCAATGCGCCGAGGCGTTTAAAATCTGAAGGCATAGTTTGACTGCTCTGTGTATTGGTGGAGGAGGTGTTATCCGTCTTCGCTTCGCATGCGGCCAAAGCCACGGCCGCTGCGACGATGAATGAGAGTTTTCCGAATTTCATTATGCATCCTTTCGCGCGCCCGCGCGTTTCATTTCCACCAAGATGACACAAAGCGAAGGCGGAGGAAATATATTATTGAGCATCTTAAGCCTCGTCATTTCCGCCCTCATTTCCTAAGTTCGCATGATATAGCTTTTAACTCAGGCCATCACCATGACCCAGCACGTCTCAGTCGTCATAAATTCCGCTAGCGGAAGCACCTCTGATATTTCAGAAGAGATACGCCAAAAACTGACTCGCGCAGGTTATCCAGGCCCTGCCATCTATAATTGCGCCCCTGACGAATTGGACGATGCATTTAAACGCGTGCTTGCCGACGAAACCGATTTACTTATTATTTTTGGAGGCGATGGGACATGCAAAGCGGGCGCGGTCTGCGCGCGCGAGAAATCTATTCCTGTCATCACTCTGCCCGGCGGGACGATGAATATTTTGCCCAAGGCGCTATACGGAACGACAGACTGGCAAGACGCGCTGGATTTAGCGCTATCACAAGACGCGCCAAGGTGGATGGCGGCGGGGCAAGTAAATGACCAACTTTTCTTCGTTGCGATGATTCTGGGTGAGCCGACTAAAATATCAAATATGCGCGAGGAGCTTCGCGAGGGTCACATCATCGAGGCCATCAAACAGGTGCCAGAAGTCATCGACGCGGTAACATCGGGCGAGGTGTTTGAATACGCGATAGATGGCAGTCCCTATATACGCGACGCCAATGCGCTGCTTTTGTCTTGCCCTTACATGGCAACGGGCGCGCAAAACCCAAGCATGTTTGAACTGGCGACTGTGCCGCCTATGACCCTGACTTCGGTTCTTGGCGTCGGCGCAAAAACCTTGATCACGGATTGGCGTGAAAGCGGCCATGTTCGCGTCGGGGATGCACAGAAATTAGAGGTCATAGGGAGCGGCAAATTTGATATATTGCTGGACGGTGAACCCCATACAGTTGATGCGCCGATAACAGTCACTCTTCTGGAGCAGGGCGTGCAAGTCCTTGCCCCTCATTTGAATTCAACACCGAGCGAGTCCGTATGACATCTATTATTCAATTTGCCGATATTCATTTTGGCGTCGAAGACAAAGCGGCAATGGCCGCCGTGAAGGATGTTGTCGAGTCGCTAAAGCCTGATGTGACACTTATCTGCGGGGACATCACGCAGAACGGGAAAAAGGATGAATTTTACGCGGCGCGCGATTGGATACGCACGCTAAGCGGGCCTAAAGTCATTACGCCGGGCAATCACGACACCCCCATGTTTGGGATTTTCCAGCGCCTCTTTGATCCTTTTGGCCGCTACAACCGCATCATCGCCCCGCTAAGCGAGCCGCATTATACGGATAAAAATGTCTGCATCATGCCGATCAATACATCGCGCGGCGTTCAGGCCAAAACCGATTGGTCACTGGGCGTTGTAGATATAGAGGCGCTCGAGGATAAAGTGAAAATCATGCAGGCCACCGCGCCGCTAACCGTAAAGTTATTTATTGCCCATCACCCTTTTATTTATCCCCCCTCATCACCCTTGCAAAAGACGACCGAAGGCGGCGCGCAAGCCTTAGCGCGTCTTAGCGAATTAAATATTGACGGGGTTTTGACCGGCCATGTCCATGCGCCCTTTATGCTGGATAGACAGCCGGATGAAACTGAGATTTTATCCATCGGCGCAGGCACATTATCCGTGCGCCGCCGCGACCGCGCCGCAAGTTTCAATCATATTGAAATTGACGCGGAGACAATAAAGGTAACAGAGATATTCTGGGATAACGGGCAGTTCTCTACGGGAGAAATTTTCACAAAAAAAATCGCCGAGCTCAAGTCTCGACGATCCATTATTTAAGATATGTAGGCTTTACGCCGCTTTGGTCTCTGCCGCCTTGCGGTCATCAAATTCTGCGGTCATGTCATTGGCGACATCTTTGTCGATCAGCTTTCGCGCGACAGGGAATATATCCGCCTCTTCTTCGTCAACGTGGTGTAGAACATCATGCTTTAGTTTCTTGAATTTCTTGATCCAGATATCAGCGGACTGGTCCATTGCGTCCAGTTCGGCAATAAGGTCGGTCATCTCTTTATGCTCGGCAACGCTATGACGGGCTTCTTCTGTTCCGTCGGGCTTCTTCATCATGGCCGAGTAAAAAACTTGTTCTTCGGCCAGCGCGTGGGTTTCAAGTTCTAGCTTTAGCTCTTCCCAAAGTTTCGCGCGATTATCAGATCCGCTCTGCGTCGCGGCGAGCGTTTCGCAGAGTTCGCGCTGCTTTTCGTGGTCTTTTTTGAGGCGTGTATAGATGTTCATATTAGTCTCCTTCGTATTACGTCATCAACGCGCAATCGCGTCGGTCTTTGAATTTAATCAGCGGATTTAGGCGGCTGTGAAAAATAGCATAAATAAGATAATGCCTAGAATGACGGCGGCCATAGATATACCAAGAACGAGCGTCATCCCTTTAACCCGCTTTGCGCTGCGGGCCTCCGTCGTCGTCAACTCAGCGGGATCGGCGTCTGTATGTGTTTCAGTCATATTATTTGTCCTTAAAAATTTCGTGGGAAATGATCAGACCCAGTGAAAGCGCTGCGGCGCTTGCGGCGATAGGGTTCTCCGCCATTTGCGTCATTATTTTCTTCACGGCAGGCGAGTCTTTGAAGCCGTCAGGCA
>CALLBH010000057.1 GCA_938001945.1 uncultured Robiginitomaculum sp. | reverse complement strand
GGGGTCGTGGCGGCCTTTGGTGATAATATCGACTTCGGTGCCGTCTTTATCTATGGAGCGCACAGGGGTCAAAATAGAGCTGGTCGGTTTAATGGCCATGCGCGCGACGAGGGTATCGCCATTTGATATGCCGCCCAAAATACCGCCGCTATGATTGGATAAAAACTTGGGCTGTCCGTCTTCGCCCATGCGCATTTCATCGGCGTTCTCGACGCCTGTTGTCGCCGCGCTGGCGAAACCTGCGCCGATTTCGACGCCTTTGGCGGCGTTGATGGACATCAGCGCGGAGGCGATTTCGCTATCCAGTTTGCCGTAAACCGGACTGCCCCATCCGATGGGGACGCCGGTGGCTTCGACCTGTAATATCGCGCCGACGCTATTTCCGCTTTTGCGCAGTCCGTCCAGATAGTCAGCCCAGATGGGGGCCATTTTCGCGTCGGGACACCAGAAGGGATTATTGTGGATTTCATCCCAATCCCAATTCTCGCCATCGACCATATGCTCACCGATTTGAATCAGGCAGGCGCGGATTTGGATGTCGTCGCCAAGGATTTTACGGGCGACAGCGCCGGCGGCCACGCGGCTTGCGGTCTCGCGTGCGCTAGACCGTCCGCCGCCGCGATAATCGCGAATGCCGTATTTGGCGTCATAGGTGTAATCGGCATGGCCGGGGCGGTAGCGGTCACGAATTTCGGAGTAATCTTTGCTGCGTTGATCGGTGTTTTCGATCATCAAGCTAATCGGGTGGCCCGTCGTGCGCGGCCCGTCTGTGCGCTCATCTTCGAACACGCCGGACAGGATTTTGACCTGATCAGGTTCTTTGCGCTGCGTGACATATTTGCTCGTGCCAGGGCGGCGGGCATCCAAAAAGGGCTGAATGTCGGCCTCAGTGAGCGGTAAACCCGGAGGGCAGCCGTCAATAACCGCGCCAATGGCCGGCCCGTGGCTCTCGCCCCAAGTCGTCACGCGAAATAAATGTCCGAATGTATTATGTGTCATAGGCGTGGGTATATGGCGTTGGCTCGGCAGTGTCGAGAAAAAGCGGTTTCCGATGGAGGGAATTTTCTACGCCCTTCGAGACGCCGCTTGCGCGGCTCCTCAGGATGCGGAAAATTTTTAGACTAGATTAAATCCTCATCCTGAGGCGACACAACGTGTCGGGACTCGAAGGACGTGGATTTTATGGAGAGCTTACGCCCGCCGGCTTGTGGCTTGCACGCGAACGCGTTTTTTTAATGTCTGCTCGGGCCGCTCAGTCAGGGCGTCATACGCCGCTTTCGCCTCACAGAACGCGGCCGCGTTGCCGTATGGGCTATCGGGGTGAAAGAGCTTGGCTTTGGCGCGCCATGCGCTGCGGATGTCAGACTCGCTGGCACGAGGCGGGAGGCCTAAAATTCGCAATGCGCGCGCAGCAATCATCTTGGGTTCCATCTATCTATTGGCGTTCAGGCGTATATTATGAAACGAGAGGCTTAACGCCGCGCTAACTATAAGTGAGATTATGACAAAATCTGTTATTCCCCCGACGCCATCCGCCAAAGATTATACGCAAAATGCGGCATACCAAGCTGTCGTTGAGGCGAATGCGCGCCCAATATTTGACCGTAATGATCCCTTTGCATTATTTAGTGAGTGGATGGCGGAAGCGCGCGAAAGCGAGCCCAATGATAGCAACGCTATGGCGCTCTCCACGGTCGACGCGGACGGAATGCCCGATGTGCGTATGGTCTTGCTTAAAGGCGTCGATGAGCGCGGTTTCACATTCTATACCAATAGCGGCAGCGCCAAGGGCGAGCAGCTTATGGCGCGCGGCGCAGCGGCGCTGTGCTTTCACTGGAAGAGCCTGCGCCGCCAAGTGCGCGTGCGCGGCGCGGTGGTAAAGGTCAGCGACGCGGAGAGTGATGCCTATTTCGCCTCACGCGCACGCGGCAGTAAAATTGGCGCTTGGGCGTCTGAGCAAAGCCGCGAAGTGACCCGCCAAGAAGATTTGGCCAAAGCTGTTAAGGCCGCGGAATCGCGGTTCGAAGGGACGGAAGATATCCCGCGCCCCGAAGATTGGTTTGGCTGGCGCGTTGAGCCCGTTCAAATTGAGTTTTGGCGCGATCGTCCCTATCGCCTGCATGACCGCTTAGTATTTGCGCGTGAAGAGATAGCGGCGAGCTGGAACAAAAGCCGCCTCTATCCATAGGCTCTACGGCCTGTTAACACTCGCGAAAATTAAAGGGGATTGTCGTGGACAAGTTTAAATCAATTATGCGTATTCTGGCATGGGTCGTGGTAATCGGCCTGCCGCTTTATTTTCTGGTCGCGACCTGGGGCACAAAGCTCGGGCTTGTTAGTCTGAAATTTGGCTTTGGTAAAATGGTCTATGGCTGGGGCGCGAAAGTCATGATTGGCTCGGCGGTGATTGGACTGGTTGCTCTGATTACGTCTTTCCTAAAGCCGCGCAAAGGCGTGCTCGTCGCCGCGCTCGCGCTGCTCCTCCCTGTTGCAGGTATTTTATATGCAGGCAGCATCAAGAAATCTGCTGAAGGCCTGCCGTTCATTCACGATGTTTCAACAGACACAGTGGACCCGCCTATGTTCACGCAGGCTATATTAAGTCAGCGCGGCGATGGCACGAACCCGGTAAATTATGTGGGCAAAAAAGATCCGCGCGGCAAAGAGCTGGTCAGCGTTTTACAAGCCAGCGGATATCCCGATATCAAATCGCAAACATTTAGCGCAAATAGAGACGAAGTTTCTAAAGCTGCGCGGAATGTTTTGGTCGATTTCTATGGCCATGCCGAAGATGACGTTGCCGAAAGCGCGAGTGCCACCCTGGTTCAGGGCACGCACACGACATTCTGGTTTGGCTTCAAAGATGATGTCATCATCCGTGTTCGCGATAACGGGCAGGGCGGCTCCGTCGTTGATATGCGCTCGCTCTCTCGTGTGGGCGGATCAGACATTGGCGCAAATGCTGCGCGCATCCGCAAGCTTCAAGCTGCGCTAGATAAAAAGGTCGATTAAATGCGAAAATTATTCCTTAGCGCCGTCGCGTCTCTTACGCTGGCGGCGTCTCTGACGGCTTGCGACCCTGCGCCCAAAGAAAGCGTAAATGACATAGCGAGTTCGGCGATGTTTGAGCCCTCAAACATCAATGATGTGGCCAATCAATTCGTGAGTTTGGGTTTGGTTCTGGGTAATTTTGATAAAAATTATGTGGATGCCTTTACAGGTGATCCGGCGATGCGCGAGGCGGCGAAATCCAATCCTATGACATTGGGTGAA
>CALLBH010000056.1 GCA_938001945.1 uncultured Robiginitomaculum sp. | reverse complement strand
AGAGGTTCGCAAGGTCAAACGTTATGAGAGCGGAATGGTGGTTAATCCTGTGACGATCCATCCCGAAGCGACACTGGACGAGCTTCGCGCTTTGGCGTCACATCATCAAATCTCAGGTATTCCGGTTGTTGAAAAATCCGGCAAACTGGTCGGAATTGTGACCAACCGCGACGTGCGCTTTGCCAAAGACGGCAGCGAGCTGGTTGGCAACCTCATGACGCGCGAACTTGTGACCGTCAAAGAGGGCACGACGGACGAAGAGGCCAAGCGACTTCTTCATGAAAACCGTATAGAGCGCGTTTTGGTTGTCGATAATAAATATCGCTGCGTCGGTCTCATTACCGTCAAAGATATGGAAAAAGCCAAGAGCTATCCTAATGCCTGTAAAGATGCAGAAGGCCGCCTCCGCGTGGCTGCGGCGTCAACTGTCGGCGATGCCGGATTTGAACGCTGCGAAGCGCTTATAGCGGCAGGCGTCGATGCCGTCGTTATCGACACAGCACATGGCCACAGCTCTAAAGTTATTGATCAAGTGAAACGTCTGAAAAAAACCTATCCGAACACACAAGTTATTGCCGGTAATGTTGCCACATATGACGCGACCAAGGCTTTGATTGATGCAGGCGCAAATTGCGTCAAAGTTGGTATCGGCCCGGGTTCCATTTGCACCACGCGCATTGTCGCGGGCGTTGGCGTTCCGCAATTAACCGCAATTATGGATAGCGTGCGCGCCGCGAAGGACGCCGGCGTTCCGATTATCGCCGATGGCGGGATTAAATATTCGGGCGACATGGCCAAGGCGCTGGCGGCTGGTGCTTCGGCGTGTATGGTCGGCTCATTGCTCGCGGGCGCAGAAGAAACGCCGGGCGAGACATTCCTGTTCCAAGGGCGCACATATAAAGCTTATCGCGGCATGGGCAGCGTCGGCGCAATGGCGCGCGGCTCAGCCGATCGGTATTTCCAAAAAGAAGTTACTGACGCGATGAAACTTGTGCCCGAAGGTATTGAAGGCCGTGTGGGTTATAAAGGCCCCGCCGCGCCAATTCTGCATCAACTTCTCGGCGGCGTTCGCGCCTCCATGGGCTATACAGGTTCGAAGACGATATCTGATTTCCACAAAAATGCACTCTTCGTCAGAATTACTAATGCGGGCCTGCGCGAGAGTCATGTTCATGACGTCGCCATAGCGCGCGAATCCCCGAATTACACCCAAGGCTAATTATGTCCCATCCTCTTGTCCTGCCAATGCTATTGCAAATGGTGCTGACCTCGCTCGTTATTTTATGCCTTGCGCCGCGCCGCGTCGCGGCAGTGAAAAAAGCGGGCGGCGTAAGCAAGCTTATAAAAGCGGGCGGTTTCACCAAATCCATAATCACGCATGGTGACCATCTCAAAAACCAGTTTGAGATACCTGTGCTGTTTTACGCGTTATGTTTGCTGTTCATAGCCACAAGCACAATTAGCCCGATTGTGACACTAGCGGCATGGATTTTTGTCGTCTCGCGCTGCGTGCATGCGGCCATTCATTTAACCTATAATAGGATATTCCCTGATCGTTTTCTCTCTTTCGTCATTGGAGCTTTTGCGATTATCGTGATGATTGTCGTTGCGCTTATGAAAGCTATGTCGTGAAGCTCGCGGGCCGCATCGCAGCGGCGATTGAAGTCTTAAAGGACATTACGCGAAATCATACACCGGCGACGGACGCACTTCGGGATTGGGGTAAGAAAAACCGCTATGCGGGCTCCAAAGACCGCAGCTTTATCGGCAATATTGTTCATGACGCGCTGCGCCGCAAAAGCTCAATTAGCTATATGATGGGCGATGATAGCCCGCGATCCATTGTGCTTGGCACGCTGGTCCATAATTGGGGCATGAGCATTGAAGATATAGACGCTGCGTTTGACGGTGATAAGTTCGCGCCCAAAGCCCTATCGCCATTTGAGCGTGAGGCGCTGACCTCGCCGCAAAAACTTGCAGGCGCTGATGATTGGATCAAAGCCGATGTCGCCGAATGGCTCTGGCCGGCATTTGAGAACAATTTTGATGATGAAGCCGTAGAAGAAGGGCAGGCCTTGTCTGTCCGCGCGCCGCTGGATTTGCGCGTCAACACGCTCAAAACGACGCGCGAAGAGATGCTCACCGCATTCACCGCGCAGGGCGCAGTTGTTACGCCCATCGCGCTGACGGGTATCCGCATTAGTGTTGATGGCCCAGAGGGTCGTTTGCCCAACATTCAAATTGAAAAAGAATACCAGCTCGGCCAAGTTGAAATTCAAGATGAGGCCAGCCAAATCGCCTCGCGCATGATTGACCCGCAGCCTGGCGAGGTCGTGCTTGATCTTTGCGCAGGCGGAGGCGGCAAGACGCTGGCCTTGGCTGCGCTCATGAAAAATGAAGGGCAGCTCCACGCCTTTGATCTGGACAAGCGTCGTCTATCGCCGATCTATCAACGCATTGCGCGTGCGGGCGCGACCAACATTACGGTTCACGTTCCGGGCGAAAATACGCTTCACGCGCTTAAAGGCAAAGTTGACCGCGTCGTTGTCGACGCCCCGTGTAGCGGCGCGGGAACGTGGCGCCGTAAACCGGACGCCAAATGGCGACTATCAGAAGAGTCGCTTGATTTGCGCATGCGCGAGCAGGCCAAAGTCATTCGCGAAGCCGCAGAGTTCGTAAAGCCCGGCGGCTATCTGATCTATATGACATGCTCCGTGATTGCCGATGAAAACGAAGCCCAGGTTTATAAATTTATTGAAGAGAACGAAGCGTTTAAACTGATAAGCGCAGGTGAATTGTGGGAAGATGTCTTTGGCACGGATAGCGCAAAGCCATGGT
>CALLBH010000055.1 GCA_938001945.1 uncultured Robiginitomaculum sp. | reverse complement strand
GTTAACAACCAAGATGCCGCCGTCCATTTGAGCCGCGCCGGTGATCATGTTCTTAACATAATCGGCGTGACCCGGGCAGTCGACGTGAGCATAGTGACGGTTTTCCGTCTCATACTCAACGTGAGCCGTAGAGATCGTGATGCCCCGCGCGCGCTCTTCAGGGGCGCCGTCAATTTGGTCATAATCTTTGAAATCACCAAAATATTTCGTAATCGCCGCCGTAAGCGTCGTCTTACCATGGTCAACGTGACCAATCGTGCCGACATTTGCGTGAGGCTTGTCGCGCTGGAATTTTTCTTTTGCCATTTTATGCTCCTCTGGAGAAAATTTAGGGGGCGCGCCTTACGCGCCGGATTGTTTACTGATGACTTCTTCCATGACGGCCTTCGGTGTGCCGGCATAGTGATCAAAGACCATTGAGAATTGTGCGCGGCCTTTTGTTTTACCGCGAAGATCGTTCACGTAGCCAAACATGTTCGCCAGTGGAACCATTGCGTTAACGACATTGGCGTTACCACGAATTTCTGTACCCTCGATCATACCGCGACGCGAGTTCAGATCGCCGATAACATCGCCAACATGCTCTTCAGGTGTCACAACTTCGACCTTCATGATGGGCTCAAGCAGCTTCACGCGGCCTTCTTCTTTGATTTGACGGAACGCTGCGCGCGCCGCAATCTCAAAGGCCATCACAGATGAGTCAACATCATGGTAGGCGCCGTCATAAAGATTGGCCTTAAAGTCGATAACCGGGAAACCTGCCAGAAGACCACTTTCGGCCATTGTGCGGATACCCTTTTCAACACCAACGAAATATTCTTTCGGTACGTTACCACCGGTAACTGTGCTTTCAAATTCAACACCGGAACCAGGCTCGAGTGGCTCAAATTTAATCTTAACGCGGCCAAATTGACCTGAACCACCGGACTGTTTCTTGTGTGTGTAATCAATATCAACAGGCGCAGCCAAAGCTTCGCGGTAAGCCACTTGAGGCTGACCGATATTGGCCTCAACACCAAATTCGCGCTTGAGGCGATCAACAAGGATATCCAAGTGAAGCTCGCCCATGCCCGCCATAATCGTTTGACCTGACTCATGGTCAGTTGAGACACGGAAAGACGGATCCTCGGCAGCCAAACGCTGCAGGCCAATGCCGAGCTTTTCTTGGTCAGCTTTAGATTTAGGCTCAACCGCAATCTCGATAACCGGATCAGGGAATTCCATGCGCTCAAGAATAACAGGAGCGTCTGTATCACACAGCGTATCACCTGTTGTCGTGCGCTTAAGACCCGCAACAGCGATAATATCGCCTGCATATGCCTCTTGGATATCCTCACGATCATTGGAGTGCATCATCATCATGCGACCAACGCGCTCTTTGCTCTCTTTAACAGAGTTAAGCAGCGTCGTACCCGTTGACAATTTACCGGAATAGATGCGGCAGAATGTGAGCGTACCGACGAATTTGTCATTCATAATCTTGAACGCCAGCATTGAAAGCGGCTCATCGTCAGAGGCCGGACGCGTCGTCTCCTCACCGGTCTTAACATCAACACCATTAATCGCCGCGATATCAAGCGGGCTAGGCAAGTAATCAACAACGGCGTCGAGCAGAGGCTGCACACCTTTGTTTTTAAACGCTGTTCCGCAGAATACCGGCACAACTTTGTTAGCAATTGTGGCCTCGCGAACAAGACGCTGGATTGTCTCCACGTCAGGCATCGTGCCTTCAAAATAGGCCTCCATGACCGCGTCATCCATCTCAGCGACAGCCTCAATAAGTGCTTCGCGGTATTCTTTGGTCTTTTCAACCATATCAGCAGGGACATCGACAGTATCATATGTCGCGCCAAGACCTGCATCGTCAGGCCAAGTGTAGGCAACGTTTCTAACCAGATCGACAACACCTTTAAAATCAATCTCAGCGCCAATCGGAAGCTGCATCTCAAGAGCGTTGCCGCCCAGACGCTTCTTCACAGACTCAACAGAGGCGTAGAAATCCGCGCCCGTTTTATCCATTTTGTTAATAAAGACCATGCGCGGGACGTTGTACTTGTCAGCTTGACGCCAAACAGTTTCAGTTTGCGGCTCAACGCCAGCATTGGCATCGAGAAGCGTAACAGCGCCATCCAAAACACGCAAAGAACGCTCAACTTCAATGGTGAAGTCAACGTGACCCGGTGTGTCAATGATGTTCAGGCGTTTGTCTTTCCAAAAACATGTCGTCGCAGCAGACGTAATTGTAATACCGCGCTCTTGCTCTTGCTCCATCCAATCCATTGTGGCCGCGCCGTCATGCACTTCCGCAATTTTATGGTTCTTGCCTGTATAGTAAAGAATCCGCTCAGTACATGTGGTCTTACCGGCGTCAATATGCGCCATAATACCAAAGTTACGGTAGTCTTTTAAATCGTATTCGCGGGCCATCTTATGGTCTCTTCACTTAAATTTCGGGGCTACCAGCGGTAGTGAGCAAAGGCACGGTTCGCCTCGGCCATACGGTGCGTGTCTTCGCGCTTCTTAACCGCGCTGCCGCGGTTATTAGAGGCATCAAGCAACTCGCCAGCAAGACGCTCGCGCATTGTGTTCTCATTACGGCCGCGCGAGGCTGAAACCAACCAGCGAATAGCCAGGGCTTGGCGGCGCTCAACACGAACCTCAACAGGAACCTGATAAGTTGCACCACCAACACGGCGGGAGCGAACCTCAACAGACGGCTTGATGTTCTCAAGTGCGTCGTGGAACACACGGATCGGCTCCGTGCGGGCCTTGTCTTCAACGATATCCAGCGCGCCATAGACAATTTTCTCGGCAGCAGACTTTTTACCATCAAGCATGATCGCATTCATGAATTTGGACAGAACCAAATCATTGAACTTCGGATCAGGAAGAATTTCGCGTTTCTCAGCGCGGTGACGACGTGACATATCTAATAACCTTACTTAGGACGCTTCGCGCCGTATTTCGAACGACGTTGACGACGATCTTGAACGCCTTGTGTATCCAACACGCCGCGAAGTACGTGATAACGAACGCCGGGCAAATCTTTTACGCGGCCGCCGCGGATAAGCACAACACTATGCTCTTGCAGGTTATGTTTCTCACCGCCGATATAGCTCACAACTTCGAAACCGTTCGTTAGGCGAACTTTGGCAACTTTACGCATCGCTGAGTTCGGCTTTTTCGGTGTCGTTGTGTAAACACGCGTGCACACGCCGCGCTTTTGCGGGCACTGCTCAAGCGCCGGAACTTTGTTCCGTTTGGCTTTAGGCTTCCGCGGCTTGCGGATAAGCTGTTGGATCGTTGGCATAATTCAACCTGTATATTGCCCGTCACACGACGTTAGGGGCGTTATTCCTGCACAAATAGCAACCGTCTCCGCCCTCTTAACTCCTGCTTAAGCACCCGATGATGCCCCAAACAGAAAAAAGCGGCGGGCCGCTTGCTGCAATGAAATCTAGCGCCTGACCAATGATCAGAGGCTAAACCTCTATGAAATCTCGTTTTTTTCACCATTAGAAGGGTTTCTAGGGCAACCCCCAGACATTCAATCTCTCAGTGAGCGCGCCGTATATAAGGCGAATCTGCCTACGTCAACAGCCAGCGCGTAATTATTGCTGTGAATCTGCAGGGGTTTGGTTGTGGGCCTCATTTAGCCTCCCCCGTAGCTCAAATCACACTCGCTGCACCATATGTGACACAAGCAGCGTATTGTAATAAAGTAAGCTAATTACAGCCTTACACGTGCGGAGAAACATAATGCCAACGATTAACGGTACAGATAACGGCGAGACGCTAAATGGGTCTGCCACTGCGGATGAGCTTTTCGGTTTTGGCGGGGATGACACCATTAACGCTATGGGCGGTGATGATGTCATCGATAGCGGCTATGGCAATGACACGGTTGATGGCGGGACAGGCAATGATACGCTGACC
>CALLBH010000054.1 GCA_938001945.1 uncultured Robiginitomaculum sp. | reverse complement strand
CCCATATGGGTATTTTTATCAATCACCAGACCTTCGACCTGATGGAACATCGGCGTATGGGTTTGGTCACTATCACAGCGATATGTGCGGCCCGGCGCAATGATGCGGATGGGCGGCTCTTCGCTCATCATGGTGCGGATTTGCACGGGTGATGTATGCGTGCGCAGAACTTGACGCTCGCCTTTGTCATTCTCAGAGAAAAAGAAAGTATCATGCATATCGCGCGCAGGATGGCCCGGCGGGAAATTTAGCGCGGTGAAATTATGAAAGTCATCTTCGATATCCGGACCTTCTTTGACTTCAAATCCCATATCGGCGAAAATCACGGCCATTTCTTCCATGACTTGTTGTACGGGATGAAGGCGTCCGGCGGGCGCGCCGACAGGCAGGCTCATATCCATGAATTCAGATTTCAGCCGCACGTCCAGCGCCGCCGATTCCAGCGCGGCTTTACGCGCCTCAACCAATGCGCCGATCTCTTTCTTTAGTCCGTTTAAAGCAGGGCCCATGACTTTTTTCTCGTCAATCGTCATCTTGCCAAGACCTGCCATCATCTGGCTGACTTCGCCCTTTTTACCGAGCGCAGCGACGCGGATATCATCCAGCGCGCGCAGATTGGCTGCGCCCTCAATTTGCGCCGCATAACGGGTTTTGACTTCATTAAGATCAGACATATTTCGCCTCTAAAATTTTTTCCGTTTTAACCCCGTGACGCGCGCGGTCAACAGGGGGATGCGCCAAGACATTGCGCGCAAGGAATTGACATATCTTATACATACACGGCACACAGGGATATGTCTTCTACGCCCTATTCACGCCGTGATTTAATTTGGCCCAAAACATCTGTTTTGGATGCAATCCTTATCGTAGTCATTGGGGAGTATATATATGCCCGCGCGATTGGGCAGGCCGATATATTTATGGATCAGATCGGCACGACTGTTTTCAATGCCGGATGGGCCGCCGCGCCCTTCGCGCTACTTTGGGCCTTTCATAGCCCGCTCGAGAAACGTGGCAATCTTCTGCTCGCCAGCGCGGCAGGACTAGCGCTTATTTTTGCGGGATGGACGGCCCATTACCGCAGCGGGTATTTGCGCTACATGGACGGCGCGCAAGATGGAGCGCAAATTCCGATGAGTTTGATAATACTCATGCTGCCTGTTCTGGTTTTTGCCATGATGCTTTTCATATCCTTGGTCACGCGGCTAAGAGGGAATTAGGAGAGTATGATGAAATATTTTAGCGCATTACTTTTTGGCGCGGCGTTGACATTGACCGCCTGCAGCCAGCCAGACAGCGCGCCCTCTGCGCAAAACTCTATGCTGTCTTCAGGTGAGGACTGGCCGGTTTATAAACGCCCTAATCTGGTCGTTAGCGACATAGACCGCGCCATGACAATTTACGTTGATCTTCTTGGGTTTGAAGCAGGAGACGTCCAAACGAGCAGCGCGGATAGTTTTTCCTATCCCGTTTTCCAAATCCCGCGCGACGCAAAAATCCGTTTTGTCACAATGAATGACAGCCAAGATAGCCGCGCCTTCGCGCTTACCGAAGTGACGTGCGCGCCGCTGGCCAGCCTCCCTGCAACTCCGCATCTCACCGCCCATGTGATTGGCGTAACGGACTTAAAGGGTAAAATCGCAGCCATTGAGAGAATGGGCCTCACGATTAGTCCGGCCAAAACCGCGCAGGGCAGCGAATTTACCTTTATCGAGCAGGCCTTTACGGACTATGATGGACACTTAATTGTCCTCTACGAGATATTGCCCGATGGAAAATAAGCCCGCTGAACGCCGCAGCCCTCTTGCCGGAAAACTCATTGTATTAGGCATGGGCTTTGCGATGGTGCTGGCTTATTTTTTGATTCATAGTCAGGGTATTTTGGCGCAAAAACGCGTTCTTATTCCCTTTGCTCTTACATTGCTTATCGCTTTGCCTGCCATGTTTGGCGCAATGCATGTGGCGACGAAACTTAATGCGACGCGGCGGGGTCGCATGATGATTACCAGCTTCTTTCTCGCGCTCATTTTAATTATGACTTTGGTCGCGTTTAAGCTGTCCGGAATTACGCTTTAGACCACGCCTAAAACCGCACGCGCGCCGCGAGCATCTTTGTCGATTTGCGCGGCGAGTTCTTCAAAGCTCTCAAATTTTTTCTCGTCTCGGATAAAACTGCGAAAGCGCACATCGACGAGGCGGCCATATATATCTTGGTCAAAGTCAAAAATATGCGCTTCAATGCGCGCTTCCTCGCCGCCAACGGTTGGGCGCGTCCCGGTATTGGCCACCGCGGCGTGCCATTTATCTTCACCGTCCAACCGCAGTTCAGCGGCATAGACTCCGAATTTAGGACGCATGTGATCGCCAAATGGAACATTGGCCGTTGGAAATCCAATCGTGCGTCCGCGCTGCGCGCCTTTGCTGACAATACCATCCACCATCCACGGGCGCGAGAGCATATGGGCGGCGTGGAAAACATCGCCCGCCGCCAGAGCTTCACGGATTTGGGTGCTGCCATATTTCCCGTAGAATTTATGGAGGCCGACAGGCGTGCAGCCGCTGACGCCAATACCGCGCGCGGCGCCGTGACGCTTTAAGCTTTCAAAATCACCAATACGATTAGAGCCATATTTAAAATCTTCACCGACCAAGACATGGGAGAGGCCAAGACCATCGTGCAACACGCGCGCGACGAAATCTTCATCACTCATAATTTTAAGCGCTTCGTCAAACTCAATTTCAAAGAGAATATCGACGCCGAGCCGCTCCATCTCGATCGCGCGCAGGCGTTTACTCATTAGGCGAAAAGGCGGAGAGTCAGGCGCAAAAAATCGGCGGGGATGCGGCGCAAAGACTCCTATTGCCAAAGGCGCGCCGTTATCCGTGGCAATCTTTTTGGCCATCGCAATTACAGCTTGGTGACCACGGTGAAGCCCGTCAAAATTACCCAGCGCCATAACCGCGCCGCGCGCCGATTTCGGCACATCATTATAATCGGAATAGATTTTCAT
>CALLBH010000053.1 GCA_938001945.1 uncultured Robiginitomaculum sp. | reverse complement strand
TGCAATGTCACCAAATCTGCAGCGGCCGTATCAAGCGGCGTAGATGTGAGGTTACCCGAACGAACGCTAAGATGACGAAAGCCCGGTTTTTCTAGATTGTGCCGCGCGACTTTGAGCATATCGTGGTTGCGATCAATCCCGCTCCCGCGTTTCACATTATCGGCAAAGACTTTCAAAATCCGGCCTGTGCCTGTGCCCAAATCGACCATGTAATCAAAGGGCCCCGAGCCAACAATATCAAGCATTTGCGTTTCAATGTCCCCGCGCGGCAAATATTCCGCCGACAGGTTCTCTTTATCGCCCGCGACGCTGTCAAAAAACGCATTCGCGGCCTCTGCGCGCTTTTCGCGAACCGCATTGAGGCGGCGACGATCGGCAGAAATATCAGCGTCATCTTCACGAATAGCCGCCATTGCCGTTTTCACCACTGCGCCAATAGCCGGGTCGCGAGAGGCAAGGCGTGAGAACACCCAGCTGCCTTCTTTCAGGCGCTGAATAATGTCGGCGGCCTCTAATGTTTTGATATATTGCGTGATGCGCGGCTGGGATAAATCCAAGATTTGCGTCAGCTCGCTCACTGTGAGCTCCCCGCGCGACAAAAGCGCTGCGATACGCAATCGTTCGGGATGCCCAAGGGCTTTTAAGGCTGTGGCAAGCTTTTCCATAATTAAGTCTTAACAGTCTTTACCAGCAATGTATATAAAGAAATTCTTATATGTTTATAATTGTCTGTTTGACTTACACTGTGTAAATCGACAGAATAATCATATGAAAATACTGTTCACATCACTCTTTATGCTGCTGACTCCATTCGTTTACAAATCGGCGAACGCCCAAACCGACAGCACACTCCCTGAGCCAATGATTGGCCGAATTGAACAAGTGCATTTTGTAACCGACCCAATTTTTAAAACCGTTAAAATCGTCAAAGACGAACAGGGAAATGAGGATGACGACCTAATCATTGTTAGCGGTGGCTGCGGCTATGAAACAGCAACGATAACAGGGTTTTCGTTGAAGGATGGAAGTCCCTTGAGCCTTAAAGTCGGTTCAAAAATGGTAAAATCGTGTCAGTCAAAATATATTCCCATTCGAGAGAAATTTCAGTATTTTCTAATTATACCCAAAAAGGAAAACATAGATAATTCTTGGGAAATCGGCTCCTATTCTGCCTCTATATTTGGAGTCTATGACAGGGGCGACGAGTGGTATGTTTCTCCAAGAGAAATCAGGTTTGGCGCGAAATTTTCTAATGAAGATGAAAAATTAATTGCCATACATACTCCGCAAGGAAGACTAAATGATGTCATCGTCGATATAAGCGATCCGATTGATGTTGTTTCGTATAATGAAGAATATCTTGATGAACTTCCGTTAGATTACCCGCCTCCTTACTTTTCAATAAAAAGCGATACCGCTTTCCTAATTCAAGCCATACACATTAATAGCGCTTTTCCAAAAGCACTGCACGAACTTATCGCGCGGGATGACAGAGAATTCAAACAACTCGGATTTGATTAAGCAGGAATATATCTCTCCATCAATTACGTAATTTACTATTCAATCCCCCGGATTGAATAGTAAATTATCTCTCAAATTTCATAAATTTCAGTTTGCGCGGAATGTCGGCATCAGGGCCGAGGCGGCGTTTTTTGTCTTCGATGTAATCTGCAAAATTGCCTTCGAACCATTCCACATGGCTATCGCCTTCATAGGCCAGAATGTGCGTGGCAATACGGTCAAGGAAGAAGCGATCATGGGAAATGATCACGGCGCAGCCGGCAAATTTCTCGAGCGCAACTTCGAGCGCAGACAGAGTTTCGCGGTCAAGATCATTGGTCGGTTCATCGAGCAGCAAGAGGTTGGCGGGCTTAGATAGCATCTTGGCCAAATGAACGCGGTTACGCTCCCCGCCCGATAACTTGCCGACATTCTTTTGCTGATCCGTGCCTTTGAAATTAAAGGCGCCGACATAGGCGCGCGACGGAACATCACCGCGCGGGCCCATATTGATCACGTCGAGACCATCGGAAATCGCTTCCCAGACATTTTTACTCGGGTCGAGCGCGTCACGGGATTGATCGACATATCCCAACTTAACAGTCGGACCGACGCGGAACGTCCCTTCATCCGGCTCTTCTTGGCCTGTAATCATTTTAAAGAGCGTGGTTTTACCCGCGCCGTTGGGGCCGATCACTCCGACAATGCCGCCGGGCGGAAGGTTAAAAGACAAGTCTTTAATTAGCGTTTTATCGCCAAACCCTTTGGTGACGTTTTTGACTTCGACAACAACATTACCGAGGCGCTCAGCGACGGGAATGCGAATCTCGGCAACGCCAACGACTTCGCGCTCGGCCTCGTCGCGCATTTCATTATAGCTCTTAATCCGCGCTTTGGACTTTGATTGGCGCGCTTTAGGCGAGCTGCGAATCCAGTCCAGTTCGCGTTTTAGCGCGCGCTCTTTGGCATCTCCCTCGCGCCCCTCTTGAAGCATGCGCTTGGATTTCGCCGCAAGCCATGAGGAGTAATTGCCCTCATGCGGAAGTCCGCGGCCGCGATCAATTTCCAAAGTCCAATTTGTGAGGTTGTCCAGGAAGTAGCGATCATGGGTAATCAGAATGATCGCGCCCGCAAATTTGGAGAGATAATTCTCAAGCCACGCCACAGTCTCGGCGTCCAAATGGTTGGTCGGTTCATCCATCAATAGCAAGTCGGGTTTGGACAGTAAAAGCTGACAAATCGCGACGCGGCGCGCTTCACCACCGGAGAGATTATCGACAGGCCAATCTTTTGGCGGACAGCGCAATGCGCCCATCGCCATTTCGATTTTGCTATCAATATCCCACGCATCACGCGCATCGACCTGCTCTTGGAGCTTGGTCATTTCTTCCATTAATTCATCAGTATATTCTTCAGCCATTTTCGTGGCCACCGCATTATAGGCGTCAAAGATTTGCTTATCTTCACAGCCAACAATCACATTGCCCCAGACATCTTTGGACGTGTCCAGTTTCGGCTCTTGCGGGAGATAGCCGATCTTGGCCCCATCGGCCGCCCAATGCTCGCCCGTCACATCTTGGTCTACACCCGCCATAATTTTAAGAAGCGTCGATTTACCCGAGCCGTTAACACCGACAACGCCGATTTTGGCATCGGGATAGAATGACAAATGAATATTATCGAGAATGGTTTTATTGCCGAATTTCTTGGACAAACCCTGCATGTGATAAATAAATTGGCGCGCCATTTTCGGCTCCTGAATCGTGTAATTTTACTTAGCCGCGATATGCGCGGCTAAGCCGTCAATTGCAAGACCCTGTCGTCAGTCTATTGTTATTCGAAACACTCTACGTCGATTTTGAACAACCCGACAGTCTTTGCACTTTTGACGCTGCTGCCTTCGCATTGACCAGCGTAATCATAATTCGTGTCATGAATAGCATCGGCAATAATAACACCGAAATATGAGGTGAAGCAAAGCGCAACAATTGCAGCGGCAATCATACCAGGTTTTTTATACCATGCCCCGCGTAGCTCGGTATCGCGATCATCACCATCAATCGGACGTAATGCCCAAATAATGTAAATAAGAGGAAGGAACAACATCATGACAAATATGTTCGCGAGCGCCCATACCAATTGATATGCTTTGAATTCGAATAGTATGGCCTCTTTCTCCATCCATCCCATAAAAATTAGCACGAGGAAGATTGCCACCACTCCAATAAAAATAAGTTGGTAGGCAAAACTCATAGAGGATTGCTTGAGCTGTATTTCCCACTCATCCATATACCGATT
>CALLBH010000052.1 GCA_938001945.1 uncultured Robiginitomaculum sp. | reverse complement strand
ACAAACATTTTATCTGTCTGGGTTTTGCTTTCGGCCAAGATATTGCCCAAATTACGGAACCGCGTTTTCAGGCCCATCACGCGCGTTTCGCGCAGCGGATCAATCGGCGGGTTTGTCACTTGGCTAAAGTTTTGACGGAAGAAATGCGAGAGCGGGCGATATTGATCGGACAGAACTGCAAGCGGCGTATCATCGCCCATAGAGCCAATCGCTTCTTTGGCGTTCTCGGCCATTGGCGACAGGATAAGTTCCATATCTTCCATGGTCTGGCCGCAGGCCAATTGACGGCGCAGTAAATCTTCGCTGCTAAATAATTGCGCAGGTTCTTCACCGACAAGTTCTTTGTCGAGATCAACGGAGGATTTAAGCCACTTTTTATAAGGGCGGGACTCCGCCAATTTATCCATGATTTTCGTGCTGTCATAGAACGCGGCATTATCCAGATCGAGCGCGATCATACGGCCGGGTTTCAGCGCGCCTTTGTCGATAATATCGGCCTCGTCCAGCGGGCACATGCCTGTCTCTGAACCCACCGCAAGTAAGCCGTCATCTGTGATGGCATAGCGTAGCGGACGAAGCCCATTACGGTCCAAGCCCGCCATACACCAATGTCCATCATAGGCCACGAGCGCGGCGGGGCCGTCCCAAGGCTCCATCACGGCGTTGCAATACTCATACAAACTGCGCCAATTATCGGGCATTAAATCGCCGCGTTTGGAATAAGCCTCAGGCACAAGCATTGTCTTGGCCATTGGCGCCGTGCGGCCCGCGCGCACCAATAGTTCATAGACTTGATCAAGCGCGGCGCTATCACTTCCGCCCGCTTGGATGATCGGTTTTACCTCATCAGCTTGGTCGCCAAAAGCGCGGCTGGCCATACGAATTTCATGGCCTTTCATGTGGTTTACGTTCGCCTTGAGCGTATTTATTTCGCCATTATGGGCGATCATGCGGAAAGGCTGCGCGAGCGCCCATTGCGGGAATGTGTTTGTGCTGTAGCGCTGATGATAAAGCGCAACGCGCGACACAAAACGCTCATCCTTTAAGTCCGGGAAGAAATTATCAATATCTTCGGCAAGGAACATCCCCTTGTAAATAATCGTCTGAACGGAGAGCGAGCAAATATAGAAGCTCGGAATGGCCTGCGCGATAACGGCTTTTTCAATACGGCGACGCACGATGTATAATTCGCGCTCAAGCGTGTCGCCTTTGCGTCCCTTGGGGTCGCGGAACATAACCTGCTCAATTGCGGGGCGCGTATCTTTGGCTTTCTCGCCAATCACGTCGAGATTAATCGGAACCTGACGCCAGCCATAAATATAGAAGCCTTCGCGCAATAATTCGGCTTCGACAATTGTACGCGAGCGTTCCTGCGCCGCAAAATCCGTGCGCGGCATGAAGATCATGCCAACCGCAATTTTGGCATTGGGCGCTTTGTGACCTGTACGTTCAACTTGGGCTTTGAAGAAGCCTTGCGGAATATCGAGACGAATGCCCGCACCGTCACCAGTCTTCCCATCAGCATCAACAGCGCCGCGATGCCAAACATTCTTTAGCGCTTCAATCGCCTTTTCAACAACGTCGCGTCGCGGCTCTCCCGCAGTGCTCGCCACCATGCCGACGCCGCAGGCATCGTGCTCAAGCGCGGGATCATAAGCATTCGCCGCCATCAAAGCGTCGCGTGAAGTTTCATATTTTGTGAGCCAATTAGACATGGTCTATTCCTTATTTGCGCTTTGACGCGCCATAAATTCGGCGATGACTTGCTCGCCTGTTTTGTGAGGGACATCCGTCGGGAGCGTTTCGTAGCCGCCCGCTTCGTCGGAAAATATTCGGCTGCTGATTTGACCGGGAGCACTATCGAACAGCCCCAAACTAACGCTCGCTTGCTCCGGCATCGCTTTCATACGCCAGCTCAGCGTTGCGCTGCAGTCAGAGCAAAATCCGCGTTCGGCATAATCTGAAGAGTTAAACCATTTTAGGCTATCGCCAGAAAACGCAACGCCGCCTTCAAAATGCGCGGCGTAGAATGCGCCGCCTGCATTTTGACGTCGGCACATCGCGCAGTGACAGGCATCCGCGTCCGTCATCGCGCCTTTGGCAATGACTGAAACGCCGCCGCATAGGCATTGTCCTCCAAGTTCGGACATGATTACTCTGCCGCCTCGAGCTGCGATGCGCGTTCAAGCTCGGCGAGATAGCCGTGCATATGCGCTGCCGCGTCGCGGCCTTCGCGAATGGCCCAGACGACAAGTGATGCGCCGCGCACAATATCGCCGGCGGCATAAACCCCCGGCAGGTTTGTTTCAAATGTTAGCGGGTTCACACGCACAGTTCCCCAGCGCGTTGTTGTCAGCTGCTCAGTCAGCACCTTCATATCTTCGGGCGTAAAGCCCAGCGCTTTGATGACCATATCGGCAGGGACATCAAAATCGGCACCGTCAATCGCCTCGGGCGCTTGGCGACCGGATTTATCCTTTGCGCCGAGACGCATGCGGTCGGCGCGAACGGATGACGCGCTGCCATTATCATCATGCACAGATTTCGGAGAGGCGAGCCACTCAAACACAACGCCTTCTTCGATCGCATTGGCCGTTTCGCGGCGAGAGCCCGGCATATTGGCATGGTCACGGCGATAGAGGCACGTTACGGATTTCGCGCCTTGGCGTACAGCTGTTCGGACGCAATCCATTGCGGTATCGCCGCCGCCAATGACGACGACATTTTTATTCTCTGCCGTTTCGCCCGCAATTTTATCGCCTAGGCTGCGCTTGTTGCTCGCAATCAAAAAGTCTAGCGCGGCAGAAACGCCTTTCGCGCCGCCGCCGGGAACATTGAGATCACGCGCATTGTAAACACCTGTCGCGATTAGAACCGAGTCATGTTTTTCGCGTAACTTCTCAAAACTAATATCCGTGCCGATATTGACGCCCATCTCAAATTTAATGCCGCCCTCTTCAAGGCGCTTTGTGCGGCGTTCAACGATACTTTTATCGAGTTTGAAATTTGGAATACCATAAATCAGCAAGCCGCCAGCGCGGTCATGACGATCATAAACCGTGACCTGCCAGCCCTGCCAGCGCAGCTGCTCGGCGGCGGCTAACCCTGCCGGGCCCGCGCCGATGACGCCAACAGACAATCCACGCTCACGGCGCGGCTTGATCGGGGCAACCCAGCCATTCTCCCACGCGCTATCGGTCAGGTAACGTTCAACGCTACCTATGGTGACTGTGCCATGACCGGATTGCTCAATCACGCAAGACCCTTCGCACAGGCGATCTTGGGGACAGATACGGCCACAGATTTCAGGCATATTATTCGTCGCCGCAGAAACGCGATACGCCTCTTCGGTGCGTCCTTCGGCTGTGAGTTTTAGCCAATCCGGGATATTGTTTTGCAGCGGGCAATGATTTTGACAGAACGGAACACCGCACTGACTACACCGACTCGCCTGCTCTTGGGCTTTGATCTCAATATAATCGCCGTAAATCTCAAGAAAATCGTCGCGGCGCTCTGTGGCATCACGTTTGGCGGGCATGTCCCGCTCAGTTTCTACGAATTGAAGCATTTTACTTGCCATTACGCCCATCCTGCACAGCTTTGTGGTCAATCTGAGCGCTCTTAGGCGCATTAAAACGAGATGACAAGATGCGACATTTTGTCATAATTTTATATAAATGACCTCTATTATGCATTTATATAATTGATTTTACTACATTTATAAAAATTAAGCCAAAATTAGGAAATGAAATAATTTCGAAAATATACTGAATAATGTGGAAAACTAACGCGTGACCTCCCAATCGTAATGGTATAACAGTGCGCGACTTGGTGAAATGGACTGTAAGACGCGCTCAACATGACTCCCGAAGAGACAGATAAAGCCCCAAAGGGCGCGCATGATGATCATGATTGCGCCGATCCGACTTTGCATGACCCTGCGGCGATCGCTGCAGGCGCACCTGTTGCCGCGCATATTGGATCGCTCGGACAGCTCTCCGCCCCCGGACGCCTCGACCCCAATGAGGCCGCGCGCATTACCCGCCGTATCACCAGCTATAGCGTGATTGTCGGCGTTGTTCTCTCGGTCATGAAATATTTTATTTGGCAAGAATCGCATTCCGTCGGTGTCTTGTCCTCTTTAGTCCATAGCGGACTAGACCTCGCAGCGGCGCTCGCGACATTTTTCGGCGTACGCTATGCCGCCCGCGCGCCTGACGCGACACATAGTTTCGGGCGCGGCAAGGCAGAGGGCTTTGTCGCCATTCTACAAGCCTGTCTCGTGCTATTCTCCGCCAGTCACATTGGCGAAGAAGCCATTCACCGTATCATGCACCCCCACGCCGTTGAACAAGGCCTGGCTACCATTGTCGTCATGGGTATCGCCATTGCGATGACATTCTGGCTGTTAATGGCCCAAGGCCACGCCATCGCCGCCACAGGCAGCGTTGCCATTGCAGGCGACCGCGCGCATTATATGTCCGACATGGCCGCCAATGTCGCCGTCGTTATTGGCGTCGCGCTTGCGGCGTTTACGCCTTTTGCGGTCGCGGACGGGATTATCGCCTTACTCATTTCAGCATGGCTGCTTTACACGGCATTTAAAGTCGGACGGCTGGCCTTTAGGCAATTGATGGATTTAGAATTGCCCGATAGCGAACGCGATTATATTCGCCAAATTGCAGGCAGTGATGACAAAATTATCCGCATCAAAGATCTGCGCACCCGCGCCTCTGGCCCGCATGTCCATATTCAAATGCATGCTGAACTCAACGCGGACTTATCACTGATTGACGCGCATGCCATCATCCATGCGGCCGAAGCCCGTATATTATCTGCCTTCCCTGCTGCTGATGTGACGATCCACCCCGACCCGCAAGGTCATGATCACGGCAATGAACGGTTTCGCCGCGGCTAGCCTGTTCACACCTCTCTAACCCTTGTCAGCCTGAGTTGATTATGGTGTTCTGCAAATTGTAATTCAAAGGATCAAATATGCGCTCCATTTTTCTCGCCTTAGCCGTTTCTCTAACACCTATTGCCACAATGGTGGCCGCTCCGGTGACGTCCACGGCTCAGAGCGTTGACGACACAGCCGAAGACGTCTCCAAGCTCGGCGCGTGGTCAGCAGAATATAATACCGTCATGGTTGAGATGGCCGCCCTATTTGACAATCCAGTTTTCGATAAATTCTTAGAAGATATAATGGATGAAAATGTGACCGTCGAAGAGTCTGAAGTGTCTCTAAAGGCGTGGCGCGCAAACCATAAAAGCCGCATGCGCAAACTCAATACAATGCTAGACGACATGCCGGCAGTGCCGAAAATTAATAGCCCGGAATTGCAATCTGTGCGCCTAGGCCTTGTGGAACAACGCAAAGCCATGCGCACCGCAATGGATGACTTTGATGCCATGGCGACAAAGCTTGATGAAATTGCAACTAAAGTTCTCGAGGGTGATGATAGCGGATTAGAGGATATGTCAGTTGTTCTGTTAGAGCGCGGAATATCGGCGTTAATTAATGAAAATGCCTCTTTGGAAACCTCCAAAAATTCACTTCCTGATAAAACACACCCGAATTATTATTTGATCGGCCTCATGCAGGATGTGAATCTGTTTTCCATTGAAGAACTTCGCATTCTAAAAAAAGCGAGTTTAGGCGATTCTGGTAGAGCGGTCCGGCGCGATAATATACGAACAATGGGGCGCATATTGGACGGCGCGGACGCCCGCATAAAACTCGCGCGCGCGAGCACGGACAAGTTTTTAAAACAGCTTCGCGGCTATTCGAAGCTCTTATCGCCAAACACTTCCGAGGGTAAAATGATCAGTACGGTCACTCTTATGATGGAAAGTTTTCACGGCGCAATTGACGTTGAAGAAAAAATCATAGAATTGCAGCGCCGCTCATTGGCCATTTATGAGAGTGATATGTCAGATGAAGAGATTGAAACCAAAACCGACGCGCTAAGTGAAGAATTATACGAACTCATTGATGAGCGCATCGCGCTTCACGGACAGCGCGCGAATATGGCAGCTTCAATTGGTGGTTAAATATTGTGCCGCCCCATGCCCTGAAAGCCTTACAGAAGCGCGCTAAATCGCTGGGATTTTCTGATTTCGGCGTTGTCGATTTAACATCTCACGCCCCGGATAATGATCGATGGCTGTCTGAATTTATCGCGGCCGGTTATCACGGCACCATGGAATGGATACCACAAACGCAGCAGCGCCGCGCCCATCCGCTCGCCATGTGGCCCGAGGCCAAAAGCGCCATTGCGCTGGGCTATAATTACGGCCCCGATAGCGACCCTATGGTGACATTAGATCAAGCCAAAAGCGGTACGATTTCTGTATATGCGCGCCACCGTGACTATCACAGCCTCATTAAAGGTAAGCTCAAAGAACTTGCGGCGCTGCTCGCGCGCGATACGGAGCAGGACGTAAAGGTCTTTGTCGACACAGCCCCGCTTATGGAGAAGCCACTGGCGCATGCCGCTGGATTGGGATGGCAAGGTAAGCACACCAATCTTGTGAGCCGTGAATATGGAAGTTGGCTATTTCTCGGTATTATCCTTACCGCAGCAAAACTCCCCGCGAGCGCGCCAGAGACCGATCATTGCGGATCGTGCCGCGCTTGCCTCGATATATGCCCAACAAACGCTTTCCCTGCGCCTTATAAATTAGATGCGCGGCGCTGCATTTCATATTTGACGATTGAGCATAAAGGCCCCTTCGACATCGAGCTGCGCGAAAAAATGGGCAATCGTATTTATGGCTGTGATGATTGCTTGGCGGTATGCCCTTGGAATAAATATGCGCAGGTCACCCAAGACGAAAAACTCTTGCCGCGCGAAGACTTAAACGCGCCAAAGCTAGCTGAACTCGCCGCGCTAAGCGAAACAGAGTTCAAAACCAAATTCTCCGGTTCTCCAATAAAACGCATTGGCCATAAGCGCTTCATCCGAAATGTGCTTTATGCGATTGGGAACTCCAACTCGCCAGAATTAGGCGCGCAAGCTCAGCGCCATGTTGAGAGTGATGATGCCGTAATTCGCGACGCGGCGCGCTGGGCGGTTAATCGCTTAGCCCCATAAAAAACCGCCCTGCTAGGCAGAGCGGTTTAATTTAAAATCTAATTTTGACTTACTGATTATAGTAAGAGCTATGCCCGGCATTCATGCCTTCGCCGCCATATGTGCGCGGGGCATGCGTGCCTTCATAATCCATCAAGCCGTAATCCGGCTGCGTGCTATTGGATGATCCATAGATCATCGCAGAAGGCTGGCTAGCTTGGTAATCAGAGACTGCGCCGCTCCCATAGGTGATCCCCGTGGACGCGCCCTGGCCGCTGGCTGCGCCGCCGCCATAGGTGATCCCCGTTGATCCGCCATAAGTATTAGAGCCGCTATGCACTGCTTGGCCGTGGCTATATGACAAGGAATGCGATTGAGCGCTATGGCCGTAACTTTGGCTTTGGCTTTGGCCATATGTTTGACCAGAATTGATAATCTGACCCGTATCGCAAATGACGCGCATCCATTCGAAACGCTCATTTTCAACAAGACGGCGCGTCTGAATACGGCCCTGAACAGGCGGCACATTAACTTCGCGCACGCTTGCGGGCTGAATGACATCTTCGACTGTAATTGCGCTATATTCTGCCGGAACAGGAATTTCGCGAACGCCGCCGGGATCAGCGACAACTTGCTTGGAAACAGATGTATATTTTGCAGGAACGCTTTTGCGCGACACTTGTCCGGGGTTTGCCAGAACTTTGCGGTTGTACGTCACGGTCTCGCCCGGCTCTTCAACCAGACACCAAATTTCACAATTCGCGCCGCAATGCTGTTTCGGAGCAGTATTGCCATAAGACTGCCCGCCAGAGCTATGATGCGCTCCGCCTTGGTATCCGGTATGACCTGTTGTTTGGCTCGAAGCTGCGTATCCGCCGCCAGCTGTCGACAAAACATTATAGCCCTGCGCCGCGAGCTGCCCGGGATTGCCGCGTTTCCAGACCACGCGCGGGGCGCTGACCTGAATAGTTTCTGTCACAGTCTTAAATTCAGGCTGCGATACAGACAATGTCTCATAGGCAGGTCGTGTCATGACTTGCTCAGTGACTGAGCGATATTGCGGCTGACGCACTTCATAGCGCACGCTAGCCTCTTTGGTCATGACTTGCTCTTGACGCGTCGTAATTTGCGGCTGCGTCGCTTCAAGGCGCTGATACCCTTCTTCGACCACAACGATCTGAGAATCTTCGGCATATTGAGCGCCGTGGCGCACACGGGCGTAGCACTGTCCCGGTTGCGCGTGAGAGGGCAAAGCCGTCATTCCGCCAGGATTGCCCGCCATCGCGAGAGGCGCAAATGCCGCTCCGCCAAGCATAACTGCGCCGAGGGCGCTTACTTTTGTCATTGAATTTAAAGCTGACATTGCCAGACTCCTTTTCTCACCAATGGTGCACGCCTGATAGGCGAGCGATAATATTATTTTTCCGGCGCAAGCCGAAAACTGTTCCGATTAGACACACCTTCGCCCCGGCGCATCACTCTAAGGACAATCATTGCAAAGCCGATGCCGAGTAAAACCCCAATGGCGTTTGCCACACCATCCGCCAGTGACGCGGTTCGCCCAGCCGCCATATACCCCTGCGCCAGCTCAACAGCACCGCCAAGCGCAATAAGCCCGGCCGCCAGAACATATGAATTGACGCGTGGCCAGCCTAGCTTGAACACGACGCCCAAGGCGCCATAGGCAATCAAATGCATGATTTTATCAAAATGGGTGACATTTGGCGCAGCGCTAACAGGCTGAAGAGACTCATGGACAATGATCAGCACAAATAAAATAGCGAGC
>CALLBH010000051.1 GCA_938001945.1 uncultured Robiginitomaculum sp. | reverse complement strand
CCTTGTATAGCGTGACCACAATTGGCCGTTTCAATGGGTGATATAGGCAAGTTTTCGCCAAATACTAGGCATAATCCCAGTTTTCTAGGTTGATACGGGCGGCCCGAACTCTCGGATCATTCGCGCTTTTATCATGTCGCGTACGCTGCGGTAATTATCCAGCATAGCGCGAACGTCCAGTGAGCCTTGCGTGGGGTCAGGCATAGGCCAAAGCGAGAGCTGCGCGTCACTATCTTCGAACACCGCGCTGACCGCTTTAAACGCTGAATCGGTAAAAGCGACAACATGGTCAAAATTGGCGTCTTGGAGCTGCGCCATGCTCTGGGCTTCATGGCCTGACATATCCATGCCCTGCTCAGAGAGGACCGTGACCATGAAATCATCCAGATCTCCGGCATAGACCCCGCAGCTATCAGAATAGGTTTTGCCGCCATAAAGCTTTCGCGCCAAAGCTTCGGCCATGGGCGAGCGGATGGAATTCAGCTGACAGACAAAAAGCACGGAGCTTGGCGGTTTTATCATGTCACAACATCCCGCTTTGGCCGTCTGTGGAGCGCGCAGATCAGCGTGAACATGCGGCGCGAAGTTTGAAAATCAATCTCAGCGGTTTGGCGAAGTGCGTCGGTGAGCATGCGCGAGCCTTCATTATGGAGACCGCGGCGTCCCATATCTATCGCCTCAATTTGAGCCGGCATGGCCGTGCGAATGGCGTTGTGGTAACTTTCACAAATCATGAAATAATCGCGAATGACGCGGCGAAAGGAGGCCATAGAGACCATAATGTCTTTGATCGGCGCGCCATCAATATAAGCAATGGACATTTGCAATCGACCTTCGACCATCGCCAGATCAATGCGATAAGGCCCTTCGGGGCCATCCACGAGCGCGAAATCATTCTCCTCGAGAATATCAAAAATCGCGACGCGGCGTTCATGCACCATTTCGGGGCTGCCCGGCGGCAAGCTGTCCGCATCAATAACCAATTCGGCAATGGTGCGCGCGTCGCTCATATTATGTGTCGGAAATATCGTGGCTGGGACGCGAACTTGCAGCGCGCGATGGCGTGACGTCCATTAGCATGACGTCAATGGCCTCAACTTCCAGCGCGAGTTCACCGCCGCCCGCAAAATTAAGCGTCAGCATCCCTTCGGGCGCAGTCAGTCCGGCAACAAATTCCATAGAGAGCAGAACCAAGCGCGCTTCGGGCTCGCTGCGATTAATTCCGCGCGAGCGAACGTTCATAACGCCGTCAATACGCAGGGCTGCGCCGACGCGCTCGCCTTTGCCATAGTCCGGAAGTTCCCAGCGAAAGCGAGCCAGTATAAGCGACATACTGCGCGCATTACGGTCCAATTTAATATCGCCAACCTGCGCGATGCCGTCTTGCAGCGCCGCTGACAATACGGTCAGGTCAGTCTGGTCCATAGCCTGCAAGCGCAGACGGTTCGTGTTACTCATTGAAATACCTATTCGCGTTCTCGGCGGATGTTAGCACCACAATTTCCAAGTTTCACCTCTATATGTTCAAAACCTCTGTCTAAATGATAGACACGGCCAATTGAGGTTTCGCCATGCGCGGCAAGGCCCGCCGCGATGAGTGACGCCGAGGCCCGCAAATCGGTCGCCATGACCGGCGCGCCGTGAAATTCTTTGACGCCGCGCACAATGGCTTCTCGGCCCGTCACTTTAATATTCGCGCCAAGACGAATAAGCTCGGGGCAATGCATGAAGCGATTTTCAAAAATATTCTCGCGAATGACGGACACGCCATCAGCCAGACAGCACATCGCCATAAATTGCGCCTGCAAATCTGTTGGGAAGCCGGGATAGGCCTGCGTCTCAACATCCACGGGACGTAGACGCGTTTTGGGATTACGCTCAATCAAAACGCTAGCCTCATCCATTGTCACTTTCGCGCCCGCTTGGGCAATTAGCGGCCAGAGCGAGCCCAGATGATCAGAGCGCACATTAACGAGGCGCACTTTGCCGCCAACCGTCGCCGCCGCGAGCGCGTATGTTCCCGCCTCGATACGATCAGGGACAACAGCGTAACTTGTGCCGGACAGTTTTTTGACGCCATTGATACGCACTTCTGAGCGCCCTGCCCCAACAATCTGCGCGCCCATCGCGTTCAAGCAATTGGCGAGATCAATAATTTCCGGCTCGCGCGCGGCATTATATAAAACCGTTTCGCCCTGCGCGAGTGAGGCCGCCATCATCGCATGCTCTGTCGCGCCAACTGAGACAAAGGGGAATGTGATCTCTGCGCCCTTAAGCCCGCCTTTTGCTGACGCGACAACATAGCCATCTTCAAGTTCAATCGTTGCACCAAGGCTTTCCATCGCTTTCAAATGAAGGTCCACGGGCCGCGCGCCAATCGCGCAGCCGCCGGGAAGCGATACGCGCGCTTTGTGCTCGCGCGCCAGTAACGGGCCAAGCACATTAAAGCTCGCGCGCATTTTACGTACAAGATCATAAGGGGCTTCGGTTGAGGATAATGTCGCCGCGTGAAGAAACATTCGCGAACCCGGCCCCGTCTCAACCTTTACACCTAAATGCTCGAGTAGCCCGCCCATAGAGCGCGTATCACGCAAATGCGGCATGTTCGTGAGTTCCAGCGGCTCGTCGGTCAGCAGGCAAACGGCCATCAATTTGATCGCAGAGTTCTTTGCCCCGCTAATCGTGATGTCACCATTAAGCGGCGTTCCGCCCTCTATGACAATTTTATCCATAATGCTGCGCCTTTGGCCTTGTGAGAATCAAATGCCATGATGGAGAATGTTATCGGTGAAAAGAAGGAGAAATTGCCGCTAAATTGTGACGAACGTGATTTTTACGCGCGCACAATAAAAAACAAGCACGGTATTGAATACCGCACTTGTTTATAGCCCCACATATCGGACCCAAAAGGCGGGGATAAATGAAAGTGTTTGCGTCTGCTCGCAAACCACCACAGTTCCACTTATCCCCCTCAAACATATCGCCCCACGCCTATGTTTGATGCCCTTACTCAATGCCAAACACCTCCTTCAAAGTCCTGTTGGTTTAATGAGAGTTTTCTTAGGTTTTTCTTAGGTCGTGAAAAACATGGCAAAACTTGAAAATTGAACTTTGAAGAAGTTTAATTGTAATCACATTCAAAATGTTGAATATAAAGAACATGTTGGGCCATAATAGTGGGGGAAAATGAAAATTGGTAAATCCAATATTGACTTCGACGGAAGCCTAATTGAGTCCCCGAATGGACTATCCCGCGTAGAGCCGAAGATCATGGATCTTTTGCGCGTCCTTGCGGACAATCCTGGCCAAGTCATGTCGCGAGACGATTTAATCTCTGCTGTTTGGGGCGTTGAATTTGGAGGCGATGAGCGTCTCTCTCGCGCGATTTCAATTTTACGAAAAGCGCTAGGCGACAATAAAAAGCCTCATACATATATAAAAACGATACCGCGCAAGGGATATCGGCTCGTCGCAGAATTATCAACAGCCACACAGCAGATCGCACAGAAAATCGACGCTATTGAAACAGCTAAATCTATCGCACCTGAAACTCCCGTGGAAACAACAACTCCGAAGCCTGCGCTTCCAAAAAACGTGTCAGAAAATTTACCTCAGTTTAAACCGCGCAAGAAAATATGGCTTCTGGCCTTATCCATATTCGCGATTGCCATCGCTGCGGTTTGGACTGTTTCGCCCGATATTGGCAATCTATCTCCGGTCAATACCCGTTTAGATGCAGGCTATGTAAATATTGAAAAATTCACCAAAGATGGCGCAATCCAAGACGCGCAAGATATCTTCAAAAACGTGCTCGCGAATGATCCAGACCACAGCGCTGCGCGCGCGGGCCTGGCGCTGTCGCTCATGCGGGAGTATACGCACCTTGAACGTGATCCTGCAACGCTTCAGCGAGCAAAATCTCACGCAGAAGCGGCTTTACGCTCCGACGAGCATTTAGCCATTGCTAACATCGCCGTAGGCTGGGCCATTGAATATGAGGGCCAATATGAACGGGCTTTGGAATTTCTTGATCGCGCTGACATACTGGATCCGGATAACAAATTGAGCATTGAGTCGCGGGCTAGAATTTACAGAAAATCAAACCGCATAGAGGACTCCAATCAAACGCTTAATTCAGGCATTTCTATTCATCCGGACTACGCCATATTCCATTTGGACTTAGCTGAGAATTATGTTTCTCAAGATCGGTTTGAAGACGCTGAACATACATTTAAACGCGGTATAGATTTAGCGACGGACAATCCTCGGGCATATGCGCAGCTCGCTCACGCCCTGCACATGCAAGACAAAACGAGCGCAGCCATTAAAGTCATTCAAAAGGGATTAGCAGTAAATGAGAGCTCACTCCTCTATAGCAACCTAGGGGCCTACTTATTCTTTCAAGGGCAATATGAGACCGCCGCGTCAGCATTTGAAAAAACACTTAAGCTCGAAGGAGACTCCCATAACTATTTATATTGGGCGAACCTTGCCGATTCATATCGCTGGACGGCGGGCCGAAAAAAAGACGCAGAAACGGCCTATCGCCGCGCCATTCAGCTCTTGCAAGAGAGCCGAGGCAGGAACCCGAACAATCGCAATTTAGATACACGCGAGGCTCTATACTTTGCGAAGCTCGGCAACTTGGACGCTTCAAGAACGATTTTGATGCAAGTTGATTTCAATGCAAATATGACATCGTCGCAACTCTACCGCACAGTTGTAATCTATGAAATCATGTCGGAGCGCGACCGCGCGCTAATATTATTGGGGCGCACGATTGATGCAGGGTACCCCCTCACCGAAATAAAGAATGACCCGGAACTCGCGCGCCTGCGCCAAGACCCCGGATACCACAAGCTGCTCGCACGATAAGGAAAGAAACTATGACAACATACACTTTACAACTCAACTTTGACATTCGGCAAGTTACGAGGCTTTGAACTATTAAATCCTTGGGCCAAATGATCAAAAATGCGAAAAACTTGATACAGGGCCGCTTGCCGGAACATTTAATTTCCAAGCCGGCGATGAGCTTGCAATAGAAGTCATCGGCGCATCTCCAAATGAAAATTGTGACGCGCAAAGTGACATGATTTTAGAAAGTATGAGCGTTACGGATTGCACGCTCATTTCAATTCCCGCCAATATGCGTGAGCCACTTTCATTGTTTGATCCTGAAGACTCAACGTCTTATCTAGCGAAATGGTCCGACTCTCATGAGATTGCCCCTCCAACGCCTCCGGCCAAAGATACGAAATATCTGCAATGCGAGTCTAAAAAGACACTCAACGTTGTCTCAAAAGAAGGGCAATGGAAAGTCTCAGGATATTTATCAATTGTTTTGACGACCGCCGACGGGAAGAGCTTCCCGCAGCTCTATTTCTTTGACCCTGAAAGTTCATCAGGGACAGGAAATTAAGACGCGCCTTTCCCCAACAATAATGAGGCCCTATTTTGGGCCTCATAACAGTATTTAATCCGCCTTTCGGCCAGCCTGTTTTCGGCGGCGAAGATTATCACGCAAGGCTTTAGCTTTGCGTTCTTGCGCGCGTTGCTTTTCTGTTTTCTGCGTTTCGCTTTTAGACATGAGCATTGCCTAGCGGCCAGCAGGTATAGTCGTCAATAGCGAGGCGTTACCCGAGCAGCACGGGAACCTAGTTTTGACTTGCACCCCCATGTCAAATACTTGTAGGGAGCGGCCTGAATAATGATGTTTGTGACTTTGCATAGTTTCAAAATCTCATATATGGGCGTAGGAAATTTGACCTAACAGTCCAAATTCGCCGCGGTAGCTCAGGGGTAGAGCGCATCATTGGTAATGATGAGGTCGGGAGTTCAATTCTCCCTCGCGGCACCATTTTTTGAGCTGCTGATACATGAGTATCAATTATAAACTTGCCTCCTCCAAAGAATAAAGACGTAAAATTATACGTCTCTTTGTTCTATAATAATTGTTGGCATCCGCTTAACTCACGCCGCAAATGTTAAGGCCTTCCTAACCACACAACCTGAACGTTTGTTAAGCGCTTTGATTCATAATGCCACCCATAGGAGTATTATGGTGGACGCGTTGTACATTACAATTGGAGCGGCAGCGGTTTCGTTTTGTCTTGGCTATGGCTTTCGGCGAACGAACCTGAAATGGCAGGATCAAGCCAGAGTCGCTGAACGAAAGGCTGAGATAAACGCCGATCAACTCCAAGCAACTGTAGCGGCATCACTAGATGGAATAATTGTAATTGATTTGGACGGAAACATTATTGAGTTTAGCGCGTCTGCCGAGAAAATATTCGATTATAAGCGCGATGAAGTCATCGGCCAAAGCATGGCAGAACTAATTGTTCCTCAGCGTTACAGAGATGCTCATAATGCCGGCATGGCTCGAATGAAAAATACCGGGCAAGAAAAAATATTGGGTCAAAGAATTGAAATCGAGGCCCTGCGCGCCGACGGAACTGAGTTCATGTCCGAGCTCGCAATTTCCAGAAGTCAGCGCGAGAGCGGCGATATTTTCATCGCTTACATCCGGGACATCTCAGAAGCTAAAGCCGCACAAACCGCCCTTATCGAAGCCAAAGATGCCGCAGAGAAAGCCAGTAAAGTAAAATCAAAGTTCTTGGCTGCGATGAGCCATGAAATTCGCACACCCTTCAATGCAGTTTTAGGAATTTTAGACATTTTAGGTGAAACGCCGCTTAACAAAGATCAGAGAGACCTCGTTAAAACGGCGGAAAAATCCTCACTCGCGCTTCTAAGAGTCATCAATGATGTTCTTGATTACGCGCGAATTTCTTCAGGAAATATAACCTATATAGATGAGATTTTTTCGGCGCGAGACGTTTTTGACGATGTATTCCAACTCTTCAAAGTCAAAGCCAAAGATATCGGCGTCGATTTTACAATCGATGCATCACAAGCCGACAATGTGTTCTTGAAGGGCGACTTAGGCCGTATCAGGCAGATTTTAATGAACTATGTCAGCAACGCTCTGAAGTTCACCAAGTCCGGAAGCATTTCTCTCAAGATTATGACCCATCAAACATCCGATGAAATGTGGAGTTTAAAATGTAGTGTCAAAGATTCGGGTATTGGCATTTCAGAAGACGCTGCCGCAAGATTATTTGACGAATTTTTTATGGTGGATGACTCGGATTCGAGAAACCATGACGGAACAGGCCTCGGACTAACGATTTCAAAAATCATTGCGGAAATGATGGGCGGGCGCATTGGCGTGGATAGTGAGCTTGGCAAAGGGTCAGAATTTTGGGTTACGCTTCCCATACCCAGCGCGAAGACTGAGGAAGTCCAACCCCGATATCCGAGCACAAATGAAGACATTTCTGAATGCCGCGTCTTGATTGCAGAAGACAACAAAACAAACCAAATGGTCGTCTCACGAATTTTATCAAACCACTGCAAAAGCATCACTATTGTGGACAATGGCCGTGAGGCCTTAAAGGCCTTAGAAAACGCCCAATTTGACATCATTTTGATGGATATTTTCATGCCGGAAATGAGCGGCAAAGAAGCATGCCGCCATATTCGGGAGTCTCAAAAGTCTTATCGGAACATTCCAATTATTGCGCTCACAGCCATGGGAAATTTCCACGAAATTCAAAACTTGAAGACGATTGGAATGAATGACGTTGTGACAAAACCGTTTAAACGCACGGATTTGATCGCCGCCATTGCCTCGAATTTATTCGACAGGGAATATAATATGGACAACGCATCGCAGGGCGTCAAATTAGCGCTAATTGAATTACTAGGTGAATTGACGCCCGATGAGCTCTGTGCGTTCCAAACGCAATTTGAGCTTGATTTAAGGGCCGCCGCAGATGCCATGGATAAAGCTCTTATCGCTAAAGACATCAGCAAAATCATTCACCCTAGTCACACGCTAAAAGGGCTCGCCGGGACATATGGTCTATCCGATCTAAGCTCGCTTGCCGACAATGCTAATGTACTGGCCGAAGCTGGCGAGACCGCACAATGCCATAGAGCCACGAAAAAGACGATCATGGCTGCCCGTGAAACTTTATCAAATTTGGACACGTTATTTGGGACTGCAAAACACGCAGCCTAGGAGATTACAATGAGCCCCCAAAACACAGCTGATGTACTAATTATTGAAGACACTTTATCCATGGCGCTCATGTATGAGAAGCTTTTGAAAAATGCGGGCATTTCGTCGGAGATTTGCCAAAATGGCGCGACCGCTTTAAATATTTTAAAGACAGGCGCGTACAAGACAGTCGTCCTTGATTTGCAATTACCTGAAGTAAGCGGACTGGAAATTCTGGCTGACATTGACGCGGCGCAGAGCGAAACGACATTTATCGTCATTACGGCCAATGGGTCGGTGAACTCCGCTGTGGATGCCATGCGTCTGGGCGCTTATGACTTTCTGATAAAGCCGTTCCCGGAAGAGCGTCTTGTTACATCCATCAAAAATGCGATTGAACGCGCTTCGCTTAAAACTAAAGTCAGTAGTCTATCTAAGGCTGTAGGCACAATGACATTGCCAGGATTCATTGGCAGCTCCTCATCTATGCTCGCTGTTTACAAAACAATCGAAAGTATCGCCAACTCAAAAGCGCCGGTCTTTGTAACCGGAGAATCTGGGACCGGTAAGGAAGTCACGGCGCGTGCCATTCACGATGTCAGTGATCGCAAGAAGAAACCTTTCGTTGCAATCAACTGCGCGGCAATACCAGAAAACCTGATGGAGTCTGAAATTTTCGGTCACGTCAAAGGAGCTTTCACTGGCGCAGACGCCGCGCGAAAAGGCGCTGCAAGTCAGGCGAATGGCGGAACATTATTTTTAGATGAAATTTGCGAAATGGATATTGGCTTGCAAGCTAAGCTTTTGCGATTCCTTCAGACCAGTCAGATCAAACGCGTGGGCAGTGATTGGACCGAAGAAGTTGATGTGCGCATTGTCTGTGCGACAAATAGAAATCCATTTGAGGAAGTCACAGAAAAGCGATTTCGCGAAGACCTTTATTACCGTCTAAATGTTCTAACCGTTGACCTGCCTCCCCTGCGCGATCGCGATCAAGATGTTCTCGAACTTGCACGCAGCTTTCTAAAAAGCTTTTCCGAGGAAGAGGGTAAGTCATTTAGAGGCCTCTCCGAAGAGACCAAGTCTCTAGTCCTCGCTCATCGTTGGCCTGGCAACATCCGGGAGCTGCAAAACACCATACGCAAAGCTGTTGTGATGTTTAATGCGGACACTCTAGAGCCGGATATGTTGTCACTAACATCCCCTCAAAAAGCGGTATCCTCGGACGCATATAGTCTCATCGAAGAAGTTACCCTTGCGCCGAAGGACCCCAATGAATTGACAATAAATCTGGATCAACCCCTAGCAGATATTGAGCGGATTATTATTGAAGCGGCAATTGAGCTGCGCGGCGGAAGCATTCCAAAGGCCTCTGATATGCTAAGCATCAGTCCTTCAACCGTTTACCGTAAAAAAGAAGGCTGGGACATTGCCCAGCCTTCAGAAAAAATTGAACTGACCGGTTAATTCGGTCAGGACATTTATTTTGCTCTAAATATTTTATCCGGCTTCGCAGGCTTTAACGACGCCAAGGCTTAGATCGTAGCGCGCACGTGCAGCAAAGAGATCGGCGCGCGATAGATCTTCTCTGATCACGCTCATCTCTCTTAGAAGCTCCTCTTTAACAACATATATCTCTCGGGCGTCACCTTTTTCAAAATCGCTGGAGAGACGCTGTGTGATCTCACCTTGAATGCTTTTCGCTCTCCAGGCTAAATCAACCTCATGCTCCATATTTTTCACGTCCTGATAAGCCAGTACGATTTGCGCAAAAATTGCTGTGGCGACGACCTGCACATCTTGCTCCATCAATGCGAGCTCAGACTTACCGAGTTTGTTTTTCCGATCGAGGTCTAAGAGACCTAAAACATTCCAGGACAAGTCAACGCCGGCCGAAAAGAAATCCTGATTAAGCTTGAAACTATTCGTGTCATTATTGCCAGAAACAAACATATTAATCCCCGGTAAGTGACGCAGAATTTCTTGTTTGTTATTTAGCTCTTTCTTATCGACATTATATAGGGCCCTCCGAATTTCAGGTCTGTTCTGATAGGCTTCCATTGCGAGTGAACTAATATCAAACTCTTCAACTTGCCCTAGGGTCTCATTGTAATTTGGATCAGGGTCGAGAGAAATCTTAGTACCCACAGGAACATTCAACAATTTTGCCATATCTGCCTCTGCGGAGACTAATCCGCGAAACAAGGACTCGTACCAGCGCTTAATATCAATGAGTTCACGTTGATACATAAGCTCTTCAAGACGACTCTCAGGGTTTTCTTCCATATGCGTTTCTGACAATTGCATGCCATATTCAATGCGATCATTTAGCCACGCAGATTTATCTACAGCTCGCTTGTAAGCAACATAGCGCCAATATGCGCGTTCAACATCAACCGTCATTTGATGACATCCAAGACGCATCTGTTCTTGCGCGTCATAATCTTCGATATTCGAGACGCCTTTCATGTAACCGGTCAGACCTAAATCAAGCAGATTCCAATTGAGAGAGATATTTGAATTGGCAAATGTCCGGTCTTGCGCCGTGAAAAAATCAACAGGCATATTGCTATTAGGGTCATCGACTCTAACGCCAACAGACGCATCCGTATTGCTCCGCCACCGACCAAATGATTGCGCGTAAAGGCGCGGCATAAGATCTTTGTTTCCGCCTCTTTGACTTACGCTTTGCAGAATGCGGGCCGATTTCTGACGGTACTCTGCATTACGGCTAACCGCCATAGCTCTAACGTCCTCAAGTGATAAAGGCGCTTCTTCAAAGCCCGCTGGTAGTGGCGGCGTTTGAGGAAGCTCCGACATACGCAATTCGATGTTGTCGCTATTATACTGCGTAGTTGTAGTGGCGCAGGCTCCCAAAAAGAAGATGCTTCCGAGCAATAAAACCTTCAGGGATTTCCGACCATAATTTTGTGTTGTGTGCATAATGTCACCTTTCATTTGCCTTAAACAATGCAAGGTAAAGACCAGTCAGCCCTTCAATAAAAACAATGGCTTAGATGGTTAATTGATCACTAATTCAGACTAATATTTGCAAAATGCGAATGTCGAATTGCATAACGCAATTCGTTTATTCTTTTTGTTGATAAACCATAGCATCATAGTCGACATTCACAACGTAATCAGGCCCTATCACCGGTAAGCCCTGGCTCTGAATACCAGAGACGCCACGCATTTGGCCATTGATCCGTGCTTCAGTAATTGTGCCGTGAATATCAAAATCAGAGACGGGCGCTGCAAAGTTGACCTTACGCGTTTCACCCGGCCTAAGATTGAATTGCAAATATGAGGGCTCAATCCACAAACCCGCCTTTTCGACTTGGCGCATAGATAGTTTTAGCTGCAATGTGCTGACAGGAAGGTGCCCGTTATTCGTCACTGTTAGACTTATAATGCCATCCGTAACGCTCGGATCAGACACCTCAATGTTCTTATATATATCCGCTGAACATACCGTCGTTTCTACGTTGAGATTAGCACGCTTAGGCTTCTCGGTAAATTCAGGCAAACTGAATAATGTCGGATCATGCGCGGTATCAAATGACGCATCTCCGATTTTCATAAAACCTTCAAACCGAATAACAAATGGAGAGCTTTCGCCGGGAAGAAGTCTATGCGCCCCTAACACGCCAGAGCTTTGCGTCATTAAAACATCTCCGTCTTCTCCAATCGCATCGGCACTAACTTTAACACAAGCAGGAAAATTCGACCTGTTCAGTAAGCGGCCCGTCACATAGAGACGTCCATTCTTTTGAATGAGGTAGCTTTCCGACACATTCACGTCAGGCCTTTGAAGCATCGCCGCAGCCTCCCTATTCGGCTCAATGATGTTCCGTCCGGTAAGGTCGCTGGTTTGAACATTCGTCACTCGCATAACCATGTCTTTGGAAAACTGGCTGACTTTGGGGATATGGTTCATCTTCCATTGACCGGAAGCGTCTCTAACAAGTCGATGCTCAACATCAACCTGTTTCAAACCGATAGATGTCAAATAGGTCAAAGCCGTTTGCGTAGACAACGTGTTCTCATCCAATTTTGAAGTAACCGTCTCAGCAGATTTTAGGCTGCCATAGGACGGCACTAAACCACCCGTTAGGCGCTGCTCGCGAAGGAAATTATCATAGGTGAAATTCTCTTTGGGAATTAGTAAGTCATACGCTGCGCTCATTTCACGAAATGAAAGATGTAAATAGTAATCTCGTATTACCTGCTCCGGTGGCTCAGGCGCAGCGTGACTAACCAAGGCCCGACTGCTAAAAAATAGAATTAAGCTGCCTAAAATAAGCGGAACGATTCTTACCCACAAAAGAGCGAGACTTTTTAGGGGTACATCTGGTGACTTTATCGCGTCGCTCACAAAGCCCTGTCGTTTAGCCGAAATGAGCTGGCCTGTGGTCGTTAGAATAATGAGTGTGATTCCGACCAGAGCAAGCGCGCTAATTGGAATTATGCCCCACATTAATACCTGATAACGCGGCATGGTTCTGCGCGCACGGATATCCGGCAGAGGCGAGATATTTTGCTTCTCCCACACCATGATACCATTTCCAAGACGGGTCACTTTATTCCATCCTGTATAATGCAAAAGCGGATCATAATATTCATCATTGGAGAAGATGAATTTCAGATGGAACTTATCAGCGTTAGTCAAAAATTGATTGAGTGAAGCCAAACCCGGCACGCCAGCAAATTTTGAATTCTCAAGCCGCTCTACATTATAATTTGTTAGGGCTGGAAGACGACGGGCAGAATGATAATTTCCGTCTACGGACTCCGCATTGATTAGGGCGCTGTGATAGGCGAATTGATCCCCAAACCCTAATGTAAGATAACGCCATCTGGAATGGTTATCCTCCTCCATAAATTTGACCATTGGTGCGGGTTCAACGAAGTCCGGTTGCATTGGCCTTACTGTTGGCATTGCCGCAATCAGCAAAGGCAGAACGCCATAGCAGACCATCAGTGATACAAGCCCAACTCGGCCAATGACCTTCCCAAAGGCGGCATCAATATAAATTCGGAACCGGCCCGAGACCATACTGTGTATAAGCAGTCCAGCGAATGGAAGGATTAGCAAGGTTCCCCAAAATGTGAAACGGTCGAGCGTCAAAATTCCAAAGGCAGGCCCGAGAACCATTTTGGGTATGGGCGTTGTGCCGCCAGTTCCTAAAATAAATGCGACAATGACGGACACACATAGGGGCCATAACGGACTTTTCAATTTCAAAATAACATAAGGCAAAACTCCAATGAGTAAGCCCCAGGGAATAACAAAAAACATCAGCCCAAGATTAGGTTTTTCAATAAAGCTCTCGCGGCTACCATGACCGATATTTACCTGTGTGATCGGATCTGTGATTGACCAGTGCCAATAAGGAAAAACAATCGATACGAGTAAACCAAGCATCATCAGGCCAAGCACAACGCCTCTCGCCGGCGCGATGCTGAGGCGCAGGCCCTTTTTTAGAAGCGTCGTATGGACATCCGTTTGGAGTGGGTTACGTTTTAAATTCGATACCCATGCAGCAACTCCAATGGGCGCAACAAAGAACACAGTGCCAAATAATGGCGTGACATGGTGAACCGACGTCGCTCCGGCTGTAAAAATCAGAGCAAGAGCCAGATCGGTTTTCTTACCACGCTCTATCCACCCGGCCATATGCGGTAAGGCATTTAAAAACAGACCGATTGATAAAATCGTCGGCAATTGCCCGAACACATGTATTGTTTCAGATATACCCGATGCAAAAGCCGCTAAGATTGTCGCAAAAGCCGCCGCTTTGTCGCTCACCCAAATCCGACTAAATCTGTAAACGCCAATCACCAACAACGTCACGGCCAAGACCATCACAAGTATGAAAGCCGTCTGCATATCTACGAAATTTAGAAGAAGCCCGATGAGTTGATGACTGCCGGGCGGGTATGCCGTGACAGTAAATCCCGTATACCATTTTGTTTCCCATGGGTCGAACCAACTTTCAAAATAGTGGTTGCCAAAGAACATGTGGATATAAGCGTCATAAGTTTGCCCATAAGTGAACGGCAGCAAAGCTCCGTGCAAAACAATTGCAAGGAGGATTGAGAGATACACCCAATTTTTAGGCTTAACGATCATGCAGTCCGTTTCATCCTTAGCGCATCCCAAAATGTGTAGGACGCAACACTCAGCGCCCCAAAACCGACAATTACAGCCTTTATGGACAGGTACTCGCCCAGATTATAATCCAACATTGTATTAAACGCGGTTAAATTTGAGCAAATATGTAGGGTTACAAAGATCAGCAGTAAAAGAGGAGCGTAGGACCGGCCTTTTGCGATCAAAAACACCGTACATAAATGCGCGATCGTAAAGCTTGCGCCGATACATCCGGCTAAAACGACATATGTCCCCGCCGCTGCATATTGTTCGCCCAAAAAGATCATGACAAACAAATCCGGCATGAGGGCCATAACGCCGATACCGCAGACAGATATAAATGCGACGCAACTGAGAAGAACCCAAAGACTCTTAAATTGATGGGCCGCATCCGTTTTTGCGCTAACAATCGGTTGTAAAATCATCGCAAATGATAAAAATGCGAAAAAGAAGATACGCTGGATCAACATAATACCCGCGGCAATGCCCGCTGAATCGTTATCAAACATCGCTTTTGCAATGAGGATATCGCTGTCCAACGCGATAATTTGGGCGAAACACAGAACGCCATAAGGAAGGCTCGTAAGCAATAACGAACGATGCTTAGCACCCATTACTGGCTTTGAGGCTACAAGGCAGGCCATATCATCTTTGTCTAATGCAAACACAAATGCAGCGATGATGGATAAAACCAAAGCGACTGCGATACCCAGCAGTCCAAAACCCGCTTGGTAAAGAATCCAGCAGCCTGCAAGACGAATAATCCACTCACTCTGAACAGAGCCGACCATTTTCTTTACATCAATGCGGCCTTGCGCAAGACCCCGATAAATTACCATAGGAAGAAATAAAGGGATCGCCGCGCATAAAATTGCAACGGCTTTCCAGTCTGCAAGATTAAAGGTCTGGCAGAGACTTTCGACGCAGACCAGCATTAGAAAACAGAGTGGCAGAGAATATTTAAAACTTGCGCGAGATAGACGCGCTGCAAATGTCTTTGCCGCCGTTTCATTAGGTTGCGACGCGGCAATTTCCGAAACGGCAAATTGAATTGCTGTAAAGAGTGACAGAATACCGAGTTTAATCGTCAACAATAGCGTTAAATCGGCAAATTGGGCTGGCGTCATAAGCCGCGCAAACAACATATTGAATAATAGATTTGCAACATTGGCAATATTGACCGAGAGGAACAGTATTGCCGCAGGGCCTAAAAAATCAAAACTTGCCCATTTGGATTTGAGGGTTGAAGCAATCATGACTTATACCTCGACCATATCAAAGCGGTCGTGATTTGGCATTATTTCGGGGCGCGCAGATACTCTAACGCACTCAAATAACGACGCAAATCCTGTCTGAAGCGCTGTTTGCGCAATATGATCATCGTGGGGCAGCCATACTTTGAGCTTCAAACCGCTGCGTTCAATATCATCGCATGTTTTGATTAATGTGGTAAATATTGAAGGCGCAAGGACTTTTACCTTTGAAAGGTCCAAAATTAGCCCATCTACTTGGTGATCAATATGATCTGAAAGTTCATCTAAGATTTGCTTGGTTAAGTTTTCACCACAACGCAGCGTTTGAAAGCCCTCGATTTCGTCTTGACTGGATTTCTTGAAATATCGATCGCGAATTCGCCATTGATTGAAAATCAGGGCAAGCATTTTAAAGCCGCTTTTAAGAACATCAGAAGATTTTATTTTTGAACCTGGAATTTCTGTCCATTCAATTACTGGAAACTCAAAGAAATTATCGCGCCTTTTACGGTCAGGATGAGAAACACGTAAGAATAGCTCTACATCAAAGAGCCAACCCGCAGAAAAGGCACGTGTCAGGCTTCGCCGAAATTGCGGCGTGTTTCTGAATAATTTAGCACCGCATTGCGTATCTTGGATTGGCAAACCCGTCGCCAAACGTCCCATCGTCGCACAAACAAGAGAAATGATTTTGCGGCTAAAGTCTCGGTGAACCTTATGCCCCAAACCACCCTTGCGAGAGCCAAAAACAACATCAATTTCATCCATGCGATCCGCCACTGAGGCAAAGTCCAGAACGGCATCCATTGGGGTTGCTAAATCAGCATCTAAAAAGGCGACATATTTATGCCCGCGTCCAGAAGCGTATTTAAGGCCTTGGCGTACAGCTTCCGCTTTTCCACCATTTTGTTTCATGAGCAGGACGTCAACTTTATCAGGCAAAGCGGCCATGGCGCCGCACAATAAACTGATGGTTTCGTCCTTAGACCCGTCATCAACAAAAACGAGGCGTATATCATCTCGCTCTCGGGTTAGATTTAGAAATGCGTCTAACGGCAACCGTCTGGCTTCGTTATAACACGGAATTACGATTGCTGTTTTTTCGAGCTCCCAAGATTTGAGGGCTGTATTAATTTCGTTTTGTTGTGCCAACATGTGGTCCTCCATTTTGCTCATACCTCGCAAAATATAGGCCAGTGAATTGGCATCATTTTTACCGTTTTTCGTCGCAAAGCGCGAAACTGATTTGCGATTTGCAAAGAAAATATTTCGATATTGAGAAATACCCCCCAATTTTCCCCTGAAATTTCAGGCACATCCATTGCAACCTATTGAGCAGCAATTGGAGAACGCCACGGTGGTAAAGACATACATATTTACGGGCCTTACATGCCTCACCCTATCCGCCCCGGCCTTGGGGGAGACATTAAGTAGTGCCTGTTTAAATGATACTGATGCTTTGAAAATGGAATGCGCGACATCTAACGTCGATCTCTATATTGGCCCTCAATCGGTTCTTCCCGGCAAGCCACTATATATTGCCGTTGAAACATTGACGGCAAACGGCGCAAGTTCAAATGCAAAATTTGTAACTGTCAAAAACGAGCAAAACGGAGAGCAATATACACTCGACGTAATTCATGGACTAGCCGTTATGGACCTTTCGGCTCCTGTGCGGCGCGGGCGCATGACCTATACGGCTTATCTTGGCGACATCGCCTCCGCGCCCGTTGAAATTTTGATCGGAAGCGGGGACCTTACCCCCTTTACACTTCGCAGACGCATGACCGGTGATGGCATGACGCTGCGGACAAATGAGCTCACAGATAGTTTTGGAAATTTGATTGAGGGCGGGCATATCGCAACACTTACTATCGAGACAGATCAAGGCATTCGCAAGAGCCGCCAACTGAAAATTGTATCCGGTCAAATTTTCACGCATGTAAAATGCGCAGAGCTTGGCCCTAATGATGTTCGCCTCGTCGTTTCGGCAGCTACGCAGTCTCAATCAATACCGCTCTACAGCAGCACCTGTCCGAAAAGGTTTTTGTCATGAACCTATCAAGATATTCCAACCTAGTGGATCCGCGCCTCTTATTTGCAGGAATCCTTAGCGTAGCAGTGATTGGCGGAGCCGCCATTACGCTACACCTTCGCACCCCTGCGGTTTCCTATGACTATTTCACTGATGCGCTTCCGAAAACTAAACAAGACAACATTACAACATGGATTGATGGCAACATTGCTCATGAAAAAAAATTATCGGCCAAAGACAAAGCTGCATTTATTCGCATCATTGAAGCTTCCGACAGAAAGCAGCACACTACATTTGATCGTCCTGTTTATATTGACCAAGCTGGCGACGCCGTTTCAGGATCATCTTGCACTGTAAAGTTCAAGTTTTGCGATTATTCAATCCTAATTGCGCGGGAAGTTACTCCCAATTTTGTGCATGGGGATATGCGTATTATCAGCCTTACCGAAGAGGCGCTGCGCATTACGTTACGCCGCGACAATAGCGCAGAAACAATTTCCATACTCAGCACGGATCATCAAACGCGTAACATCCGCTTTATGTTTACGCTGGGCGGCTGGGTGCAAAAAACATCCGAAGTAACATCAAATACTCCTATTCGAAATCACGATGAGACGTTGGAACTGAGCGGGAAATTATCCGGCATTAATTACTACCCCTCAAGCGCGCCGTGGAATGAGTTTTGGACGGAATTCCCCGAGGACGAAATTCTCAAAGATTTGCTTCTCATCAAGAACCTTGGAGGAAATTCTGTTCGTATATTTCTCAATCATGCAGACTTTACAGCAGCAGAGAGCAAAGATTTATCTAAAGAACGATTGATGAGATTTTTAAATTTCTGCGAAGATTATGACATCAAGGTTGTTGTGACGTTGTTTGACTTACGTCCTCAATATCAGATGTCCAATTGGGCCAAAGATGCAAAATATGTTGACGACATCGTCGGCCAAATTGGAGATCACCCTGCTCTATTTGCAATTGATTTAAAGAACCAAGCGGATTTAGATTTTGAGAACTGGGGCCAGGACAGTGTTACGGCGTGGCTTGGCGTCATGGCCCATTCCGCGCGCGCTGCAAACCCGGATATCAAATTGACTATAGGGTGGTCTGATTATCTCGCCGTTGACGCCATGACGACCAATATCGATTTCATCAGTTATCACGACTACCGCGATCTTGACGGTCTTTCGTCTCGCTTAAGCTACGTTAAAGCCAAAGCAAATGGAAAGCCCGTGATGATTACCGAAATTGGAACGACGCGCTGGTCGCCATTTTCAACCCAAGGCAAAAGCGCCAAAAAACAAGCTCAGCGACTGCAAACGCAATTGAGCGGTTTGGACAGCGCTGATGGTATTTTTGTCTGGACGCTAAATGACTTTGATCATGTCAGCACGGACGTAGTTGGCCGCAGACCTTGGCGGCGAAAACAGCAACAACATTTCGGCCTTTATAATATCCACGGCGCGCCTCTTCCAGCCGCTCAAATCTTCAAAAACCACAATTCGAACCTTTAATTCAAACTCAAATTAAAAATGTATCTCAGGAGATATCACAATGAAAACTTTAGCCCTCGTCACAGCGTTCCCTCCCGGTAGTGGATCTTTGAATGAATATGCCCTTCACCTTGCGAATGCATTCGCGCGTAGATCTGATCTGGACCGTATTATCATCCTTGCCGATAAAATGGACGAGCCCCTACCCGAGCTCGATCTTAATCCAAAAATTGAAGTGCGCCGCGTATGGACATTTAACGACATGTTGTCTGTTCACAAAATCACCAAAGCGATTGATATATGCAAGCCGGACAATGTGCTCTTTAACCTGCAAACGGCTAGCTTTGGGGACAAAGAAATCCCAGCAGCCCTTGGACTTCTTGCCCCCGCGCTAACCCAGCTTAAAGGCCATGGCACCGGCGTCTTGATGCATAACCTGATCGACGCCGTCGATTTGGCTCAAACAAATTTAGCGAACCAAAAGCTTCGTCAAAAGATCGTTGAACTGGCTGGAACCTTAATCACGAAGCTTATGCTTAAAGCAGGCTATATGAGTGTGACCTTGGACAGTTTCCACGAAATTTTGACATCAAAATACAACGCAAAAAATGCATTTATGGTGCCACATGGCTCATTTCCAATAGCATCAACCTTACAGACTTATCGCCTGTCTGAGCGCAGCAATAGGATCGTGACGATGGGAAAATTTGGAACCTACAAAAAACTCGAACGCCTCATTTTTGCCATTCAAAACATCAATAAAACCCGCTCAGAAGAAGACAAAATTTCCCTCATTATTGGCGGAAGCGATCATCCTGCAACACCGGGTTATTTGGAGGGTTTGGCGAAAATGTTCAAATCTGATGACGCCATCAAATTCCACGGTTATGTCGCCGAAGAGGACGTTGAAGGCTTCTTTAAACAAGCCCGCCTTGCCGTGTTCGATTATGACAGCACAACAGGGAGCTCTGGTGTTTTGCATCAAGCTGCAATCTATGGAACGCCGCCTGTTTATCCAATGATGGGCGATTTTATTGATGTTACCGAACGCGAAGGTCTCTCAGGATTTCACTACACCCCTCTGGATCAAGATAGTCTTGAGCAATCAATCGAACAAGGACTGTCCAAAGCGAAAACGGCTCAATCCATGGCCGATAACAATCTCGATGTCTCAAAAGGCGTCACAATGGACACCGTCTCCGCGGCTCAATTACGCCTAATGCGCCGCGTTAGCCAAGGGCGGTTCCTCAAAATGCGCGCCTCTGATAAAAAGGCAGTTCTTTTGATGAACAAAATGGCTTAGAATGGGGTTTCGCAGAGCAGGCGTTTCACGACATTTAGCTATCATTCAATCCCCAAACCTCGGCTAGGCGTTTCAACTGACGACTTTTGCCTTCAGACTAAGTTAATCTTGGATTCCCTAACGGTTAGACTATGGTTACCAAAAGATTAAGGGGTTTGGCATGGGACGCGTCAAAACAGCATTTCTAATAAGCACTGCAGTGTTGGTTACGGGCTGCGCGACAAGCGCTAAAGGGATCAGCACTTCCGCAGTAATGAAATCGACGATGGCCGAGCCGCTTCGCCAAGAAACGCCGCCGGGCACAGTCATGGCTGTATTGCGTTACCCGGCTCATGTTGAAGATGACGCCAAGCAGGCTTATTATGACGCCTATGCGAAGCGCGGAATTGGCGGCAAATGGTCCAAAGACAAACGCGATGCCGCAGAGATCCAGGCGCTCGCCGATGGCATGATTATCAAGTCTAATTACTACGCACTATCTGTTTACAAAGAAATGGCCGCGAAGATGCCAGAGCACAGCGTCTTGCTCTCCCCTCATACGGTTAAACTTGGTGCGAATGGCAAACTTACATCCGAGCCAATGACACAAGCAGAAAGCCTGCCCAGCGTCGTCACCGTCGATTTTACCAGCTACTCTTTCCCAGATGCCAAAAAGATGATGGGTAAAGCGCCCCTGACATTTGGCGATTTAGTGACTCCGCTCGTCACAGTGCACAGTGATCACAGAGCAGCAGCTCCAACTCAGGGTCTAAAATTAGCGAGTGCTCCGATTCTCAACACCTCAGCCGGAAGTGGCAGGCGCGGCGTTGGTCAATCGCTTGCGGCGCTGCAAAATGGAACCTTTGAAACATCAGTTCCCCCGCTTGATTTTATTTCTTATTTGAATGCTGATAGCGCTGCGCGCGTTCCATCACAGTCATTCGGCTCAATGTCGCCAAATACTGTGACGTCATATCCGCTGGAGAAAATTCAACTCGATAAAAAAGTGCTCGCAAAGATAAATTCTAAAGGCGCGTCAGTTCAAGACCCGCTTAAAGCATCATTTTCCTCCGGTTTCGCCAATCAAGTCATCGGCATCATTAACCGCACGGATGTGAACAAGGCGACCATGGTTAGCCGCGCCGCTGCAATTGCTCAATATGATCCGAGCCTTGCCGCCTTAACTATTGTCGGATCACAAGATGCAGACTATCTCGCGCGCTATCGCTATGCTGAGCGTTTGCTGGAAGCCGAGCAAAAATATCTCTCTGTGCAATCCTTACGTTTGTTTGATGGTGTTTATAATGGTGAAATCGGCGTGCAGACCCGCGATATGCTCAAGGCCGAACATGATCACCTCGAAGAGCGCCGTGAGCTCGCCCGTCAGCAAAATGTAAATACAACGATGGCAGTTTTAGGTGTGCTCGCGACTGGCGCGATGATCGCCAATGGTGGTGTTGGTCAGGATTGCAGCCGCTCACGCACACAGCGCGAATATTATGAGTGCCAACGCCGTAATCAAGCGGCCAATAAGGTCATTACAGATGTCGCCATCGCGGGTATCGCCTATACGGGATCAAAAGCATATTCGTTGAATAAACAATCCAAAATGATGGGAAGTAATTATCTCTCTTCCGTTGCGCCTGTTTTGGAGCAGCAGCAAACAGTTCAGGTCAATCTAATCGACTCAAATGAAACGATTACGGCCATCCGCTTTGAAGATCTTCGTAGCAAACTCCAAACGCTATATAGCCAAAAACAGCGCTCACTGGATACTGTCGCGACGCGTTGCGGCTATACCCATGACGGCGCTGTAAAGTCAGGAACATGGCTTGGCGTATGTGAAAACGGTTTAGCGAATGGTGCAGGCGTTGGCGTGCTACGGGCTGATGATGGTCGCTCGATTGAATATTACGGATATGCGGTTAACGGGCAACCGCAAGGTGCAGGCTACATGATAACCCATACGGCAGCAGGAAGCACCGCGCTGGAGGGTAATTTCATCGCAGGACGCGCAGACGGAACAATGCGCGAAACCAAAGCCGGCAAAAATGCGCAGGTCATGTCGTATAGCGCAGGCACTCCAACCGGGCAGGCGCCTGTGGGCTCCCCTGTCGCAACGCCATTTGACAAAATGCCAATGAGTCTTTCGGGCGCAGGGAATTAAATGAAACATCTTCTTTCAATTATTACTGGACTAGCGGTGCTCAGCGCACCAGCTATGGCCCAGACAGCTGCGCCTTCAGGTGACGTCGCTATTGTGGCCCCGTCCCAGCAATATTGCGTGACGGTCATGTCCGGCTTTCCAAATGACGACCACGTTGCGCGCTATCAGTTTTTTCGCCTTACGCAGGATATTGCCGAAGGCGCTACGCCGCAATTTCGCGCGGCCCTTTCGCAATATGGCGACGCTGATGTGAACGCGCAAACTCCGATATTGGATGTTATTGAAGCCATCGCTAATCCGGTTCTGCGCCAAGCTGCGCCTGAAATGGTGATCGGGTTTATGGAGCATTTGATTGATTTTGAAGATCGCTGCGGCGTATATCTAGACGGTCAAATCAGTAGCCTAAAAGCCTATGACGGTGACCTTATTTGGGAGGATCCGCTCATTGCTGAAGACGCCCTTTTTCTTCGTCAAATTCTATCCGAGTCTCTTGAACGCGCCGGAGCGTCTAATGACCCTTCGCACGCCTTTGCTAGCCAAGATTATGCGGCCAATTTAATCTCAACGCGCGACAATATGGAATTTCAGGTTTTCACGACGGAAATCGATGATCTCGAAGCGTTATACATGACAGATTTAGATGGCCGGTTGGCGCGTTCTAATGACATTATCAACAAAGAAATGGACCGTGAAAGCTTGGATGACGCTATTACTTTGGCCAATGATATGGATAAAGATTTCAAAGAAAAAGAAGACCAAAGACGGCTTTACACGTTATGGCGTATATTGGGCCGTTAATATCTGATCATGAAGTCACGGCGGCGCAATATATCGGTTTTTTCCATCTCAGCTTTGGACCTGTTTGCGGCAGCCTTGGGCGCATTCATCTTAATCGTATTGGTACTGTTCCCCTATTACCGTTTGGGCGGCACGGATGTTTCTTTCGAGGAACTCGAAGACATGGTGGAAAAACGCCGCCTTGTTGCCTCAAGCACCCAAACAGAAATGTCACAAATCAGAGCGCTGCGTGCTGAAATTCGGTTTCTTGATAAGCAATATATGTCGACCGAAGAGAATATGTCGGTCATCGAGGACAAGCTTCAGGAGGTGCTAAAGAAGACCTCTGAAGTTGAAATTCCTAAGCCGCCTCCCATTCCCGATGCAAGCCCTACGCCCGTTCCTGAACCCACAGTGCAACCTCCGCGCAGTACGGGTAAAGGCGTCGAGTTCTCTATTCTGGGGATTGCAACCAACAAAAAGAACATCGTCATCGTCGTCGATATGTCAGGTTCAATGGAAGACCATACCTCCAAAGTCGAACAAGCCCTCGAGGAAATTCTGTCTCAAATGCAGCCTGATAATCGCTTTGTCATATTAGGTTATCGTGGCGGCCCAACATATGATAGTTTCCCGCGCTCCGGACAGATGCAACAAGCCAGCGCGTCAACTCTGGCTCAAGCCCGCACATTTGTGCGCGGTATGTCGGATAATTTTGGCGGGGGCACGCCAACACAAAGCGCCATGGTGCGGGCCCTTAATTTAAAACCCCAAGCCATTATTTTGATCAGTGATGGCTCTCCGGATGATGGAAGCCCCGAGAGCATTGTAACCAATATTACAAGGCGCAACCGCGGACGCGCGGAGATCCACACAGTTGCGATTGGGGATTACACCTCTGACAAAAGATTGACCTTATTTTTGCAGGCCTTAGCCAATAATAATCGCGGGGATTTCGTGGGGCGCGCGCGATGAAACGGCGGCCGGACCGATCAATTGAGATTTTCAGCCTCTCTGCCATTGACCTCTTTGCGGCAGCCATGGGAGCCTTTGCCCTGCTCGCAATTGTCTTGCTTCCTTATTATCAAAACGAAATACGCGAGCGCATTCCGATCGATAACGCCATCGCGGATCTCCTTCGCGCTGCCGAAACCAGCGCCGAGGAGACAGTCATCAAGAAAAAAGCGCTTGAGGAAAAACGATCGGCATCAAGCGCGAATTTATCAGATATAAAGTCGGAAGAAACAAAACTTCTGGCCAAATTAAAAGCCGCTGAAGCGGCGCTGCTTGAGAAGCGCGCGGCTGCGGCGCCGGCAATCGTTGTGCCCGAGCCCGTCGAAGAAAAACCAGCCCCTACGGACGCGCCCAAACCTGTAGTTCAGTCCTTTCGCTTTTTGGGTATGAAAACGACAAAGGACGACATTGTCATCGCCGTTGATATGAATAAGTGCATGCAGGGCCACGAAGACTCCGTCACCAAATCTGTCACCCGTATTGTTAATTCTTTGCAGGACAATCACGCCGTCAAAGTTGTCGGATTTCAGCAAACTGATACTGGCCCTCGCCTGAGGAGCTGGCCTAGCACTGGCGGACTTTCCAATATCAATGCAGGCGCGCGAGAGGGCGCGATCTCTTTCTCCGATCAAATCTCCAGAAGTTTTGGCGGTTCAGCGTCTATGTTGGATGCTTTTGAAAAACTCCTCGCTGGTCCGGGTGAAGCTATTTTTCTTGTCAGTGACGGCCTACCTAATCCGCGCGCCAATAATGGATTATCTCCAAATGCACTTGTTCGCCGCATCACCCAAATGAATGGCGGGCGCAAAGAAATCCACACGGTTGTTGTGGGAAATTACTTTGATTATAACGGCACCGTGGCCTTCATGGAAAATCTGTCGATTAACAATAACGGACAATTTATGGCGCTCGCCTCTACTGAAAAAGGCGTCTGCGATTAATGTCATATTTCACGAAAAGGGGCTGCGGCCATGTCTACTAAAGTCAGCACAATCCGACGGTTGGTTGTTTTTCTATTGTCCGTGCTCGCGGCCATCGTATTTATTGGTATTTTGCGGTTCACCATGAGCCCGATGCTGCAAGAGATTCTACTTGATGCCGACGCTACATTTTGGCCCTTCACCGTGCAAAACGTGATGTGGGTCGCGCTCTTTATTGGCTTTGGCGAGTTGTTTCTGCGTTGGAGCGCCGCCAGCGATGAACAAAGCCAGCTGAAACGTGGATATTTGCCTACAGATGATCGGCAGTTAGATGTCGCGACATTAGTGCAAATCAAAGAGAGTATTAGCTCACGGCGTTTTGCCAAAAGCGCATTTTTGCCGCGTATGATTACGCGTACAATCGACCAATATCGCGTATCTCGCAAAGAAGATCAGGCCATATCTGTCCTAAATTCTTCACTTGAGCTCTACATGCATGAAATCGATTTACGCTATTCCATATTGCGTTATCTCACATGGCTTATCCCCTCCCTCGGTTTTATCGGAACAGTGATGGGGATTATGTTTGCGCTTCAATATGCTGGAGTGCCAGCCAACGCAGAAGCCGAAGATTTTCTCTATCAGGTGACGCAGCGCCTTGGCGTAGCGTTCACCACAACGCTTGTCGCGCTTGTCATGTCAGCGGTGCTCGTTCTAATACAGTCAATTGTTCAATCCAAAGAAGAGCGCGCGCTAAATGAGGCCGGACAATATTGTCTCGACAATCTTATCTTGCGCCTCGGTAAATCTGAAGGATCATCATCGTGAGTGAGCAGCAGCAGCCGGACTGGCAACCACCCAAGCCTGAATATGATGTGCGTGATGAACGCGCCCCTTGGGGTCGATGGCTTGTTAGCGCAATTTTTATTGGCGCAATCATCATTGGCGCGGTTTGGCTTGCGTCGAAAGTTATCGTTCCCAAAGACGTTCCCGTCGATATCGTCGCCGAAGAAAACTTGACGACGCCTGAACCTGAAACTGTCAAAGAAGAAAAGAAGACAACAGATGACGAAGCTTGGGTTAGGGCTTTAGAAAAAGACACCCTTGAAGGATATCGCGAATATTTAGACGCTTTCCCAGAAGGTAAACACAAAGACGATGCCCAAGCCCGTATTGATGCTTATGATAAAGGCGACTGGGCCACTGCGGAGCAGCGTGACACCATTGCAGGATATGAGGACTATCTTGAGAGCTGGCCCGAAGGCTTGCACGAGAGCAAAGCCCGCGAGCGTATTGCGCAAATGAAAGCTGCCGCAGAAGCCCGCCGCAAGGACGCGGCAGAGCGCGCACGCCAAGATCAAGCCGATTGGGAAACGGCTGCGGGGACGAATACAGTTCCAGCTTATGAGGGCTATCTCTCCAAACATCCAACTGGAAAATACGAAACTGAAGCGCGCACGCGAATTGAGACGCTTAAAGCCAGCGCTGCCGATGATGCGGCATGGGAAGCTGCCAAAACAGCAAACCGCGCGGATAGCTATCAACAATATCTAACGAGTTTTCCGCGAGGTGTGCACGTTCCCAAAGCCATTGCAGCCTTGGAGAAACTTCGCCCCGCGGCGGGCCGCGAGTTCCAAGACTGTGCGGCGTGCCCGACCATGGTAACACTCGCCAGCGGCAATGCGCAGCTTGGCGCGGGCGATAATGAAACCGATGCCAAACCTAATGAGAAACCCAAACGACCCGTTACTTTTAGCGATATGTTCGCGATTGGCGTCACCGAAGTGACCTTTGCGCAATATGACGCCTGCGTTGCTGCTGGCGGATGTTCAGGTCGCCCGTCCGATAATGGATGGGGACGCGGATCTCGTCCTGTGATTAATGTAAGCTGGGATGACGCGCAAAAATATGCGGCGTGGCTGTCATCGACAACTGGGTTTTCATATGCCCTGCCCTCTGAGGCGCAATGGGAATATGCCGCGCGGGCCGGCGACAGCGGCGCTTACGCAGGCGGCTCTCTGGCCGCGATATGCGCCTTTGCCAATGGCGCAGCGCAAGAAAGCGGTCTGCGCTGGGCCAACGACCAATGCACTGATCTATCAAGCGATAGAACGCTTCCTGCGGGTAATCTTAGTCAGAACAAATTTGGCCTACGCGATATGATCGGCAATGTTGGCGAATGGACGCTGGATTGTAACACGCTGAACTTACGCGACGCGCCGACGGACGGCAAAGCGGATCAACGCGGGAGCTGTAATCAGCGCGTCGTGCGCGGTGGATCGTGGTTTTCTGGCCCTGCGGACATGCGTTATGCCTCGCGCTTGATGCAACGCCGCGGCGATAGCAATGATTTCACAGGCTTCCGCGTCGTTCGCAAAATCGGAGGTTAAAGCCTCATTCATGCGGTGGTCAGGTGGAATCGGCTACGGATGAACCATGATAAAGTCATTTATGATCGCGCTTTGCCTCTCTACTGCAGCCACGGCTGTGCTGGCCGCGCCAGCTTATGCCCAAACCACAACAGAGACAGATAAGTCCGAAGAGGACTGGCGTAAGTCAAAAAAGAAGGTTGGAAGCGACGAGATCAGCGAAGATTTAAAGAACATTCTCGGTATCGGTAGCAGTGGTCTTCAGACAGGTCCTTTTACGCCTTATGATGGTCTGCCCGAAGACTCTAAGCGTCATCTGTCTAAGGAACGCGCCAAGGCGCTTGCCAAAACTGAACCTGGCCAACCTGTTGACGCAGCCTATGAGCCGAGCCCTGAAGCTCAGTCTGACCCCGATTTGGCAGAGCAAGAAAAGCTGGCTTGGACAGAGATGCTTGGCGAAATAAATGGGACGGGCGGCGGTTCATCTAACACGCAGCAAACCGGTCAAGGCAATGGTCAACCAGGCCAAGGACCTGCGTCTCAAGGACAAGGGTCAAGCGGCGGCTCACAAGGGCAAGCCGGTAAATCCGGCTCTTCCTCTTCGCGCGGGACATCTGTCATGCGCGGCGGTTCTTCGGCCAGCGTATCTGATATTCTAGCGCAAATTAAAGGCACGCAGCCCGCAGGGCCGCAAGGCTCAGGCCGCTCGCCTTCAGGAAACTCAACGCAACCCGGACAAGCTCCGCAGGGGCAGGCTCAACAGGGAGCTTCGCAAGCAAATGCGGAAGCTCAAGCTGCGGCGGCGGATGCTCAGGCAAAAGCAAACGCTGCTGCGCAAGCTCAAGCCAAAGCTCAAGAGGCCGCGCAAGCAGCGGCTGACGCCAAAGCGAAGCGCAATGCAGATTCAACTACTCAAGCTAAGGGTCAGGCCGATGCCGCTGAGCAAGCCGCTGCACAAGCAAAAGCCGATGCGGAAGCCGCAGCCAAAGCTGCAACGCAGGCCCAAAACAAAGCTGAGGCTGCTGCGGAGAAAGCTGAAGAGGCAAAAGCGAAAGCTCTCGCAGAAGCAAAGGCTGAAATGGCAGCTCAGAATGCCGCAGCGAAGCCAGAAGCCATTAGTCCGCTAGACCGCATTAAACGTGAGCGCGAAAGCGACACATCAGGCAGTCGAACAAGTGCGTCGGACTTTCTCAAAAAGTCTAAAGGGCAATAATCAACGTCAACGACTTTATGGCGCAGCTCCTATCCAATTAGGCCTTGGGGCTAAGTCGATGAAATTAGGCTTGGCTTCGACTGTAGTCGGCACGCCGCGTTAACTCTGTATTTTTTATTTTAACGCATTTTGACCGTGATACTGGGGAGGATCACGGGAAATGAACATAATGAGACATAACAAGAAGACGCTAATCGCTGATATTTTATCCAATGATGTCGGCGTGGGTTACGTTTATTTTGACTCCAGAGGCGTGATGAGCCGCGTGTCCGAAACCTTTAAGACAATTGGTGGGTTTCATGGTGACATCCTAAAACCCGGTATGACGCTCTCCGAACTCACCGAATTATCTTTGAAAATGTCAAAGCTACCGGAGACTGTCACTGCGAAGATCGGTGCCGAGCGCAAAGAAAAATATGATACTTATTCCCCAAAAGGAATTGACCACAAAGAAGAAGAGATATTCCTTCTTGGGGGCGGACGTTATGTTCGCACTATTCACCACTACCTTGAAAATGGCGGCCTGTTGATTGCGACCGAAGATGTTACTGAACAAGAAAAAAGCCGGCTTTTGTTTAAGATGGGTCTCGAACTTGGCTCTTCAGGGTTCTGGTCTTTAAATTTTGAAACCGGAAAATATCAATTTTCTGAATATATCTCAGAGCGGCTAACCGAAAAAGAAATTGAACGTATTCACCGTAAAGGTCTTTTTGCAATCATACATCCCGACGACCTTCCCGGCATTATGGACATTTGGGGCAAAAGCCTAGCCACAGGTGATAAGATTGAGTTTACGTTCCGGGTTGTTCTCGAAAAGCACGGCGAACTATATCTGCGCAATGTTGGCGCGACACAAATTGACCAAAATGGTAAGAAGGTTGGATTCACGGCATTTGTTACAGACATAACAGACGACATAAAAACACAACGCGAACTCGAGGCAGCCACGGAAGCCTCGGAAGCCAAAAGCCGTTTCCTTGCGCAAATGTCTCATGAAATTAAAACGCCGCTTAACGCCATTATTGGCATGAGCGACGCAATGCTTGATGACGTTTTGCCCGCTGACGCCAAAGAGTCGCTAAAATATATTCTGAATTCTGCCGAGGGTTTAGACAGCCTGCTGACCAATACGTTAGATCACGCCCGCATGAGCTCCCAGAAGGATCAAGTTGACAGAGAAGACGTGAATATTGCTGAAATCCTGCGCAATATGACACGAAGTTGGGATGCGAAAGCCAAAGAAAACAATGTAAAACTGACGCTAAAGCTCTCGAAGAGTCTCCCGGAAGTTGTTAGCCTCGATCTAAATCGCACAAAGCAAACGCTGCATAACCTGATTTCAAATGCGATTAAATTTACGGCCGGCGGTGAAGTCATTATTGGCGCAACACTCAAAGACAACTCCGTGTGCCTAATCGTCAAAGACAATGGCATCGGAATGGATGAAGCCTCTTTGTCCACGCTATTTGCCCCCTTTGTTCAAGGCGACAATACAATTAAACGACGGTTTGGCGGCACAGGGCTAGGCATGTCCATTGTGAAGCAGCTCGTTGAAGTCATGGACGGAGAAATCAAAGTTCAAAGCGTTGCAGGTAAAGGCACCGCCTTTGTGGTGAGTTTGCCAGTAGATGGACATGCAGCAGGGCTCAAGGTTACCGAAGTAGAACCGCCTGTTGCTAGCACGGAAATAGAAGCAGAACCTTTGGCGCAAAGCGTAGAAGCCTTTGTACCTCCTGTTCAACAAGTTACCGTCACCGCAGGTAAACTCCCTTTTGATGCGGAGAACTTATTTAGTGGCCTTCGCGTGCTCTGCGTTGAAGATAATGATATCAATCAGGTCCTCGTCAAAAAGCTTCTTGAAAAGAGCATTGGTTCCCTCACATTTGCCAATAATGGGCAAGAAGCATTAGATATCCTTCATACCCAAGCCTTTGATGTAATTTTGATGGATATTCATATGCCAATCAAAGACGGCATAGAAACTACGATTGCGATCCGTAACAGTGATAGAGATTGGGCTGATGTCATCATTATCGCACTAACGGCTGATCCTGATTATCAACAGCTTAGAATTTGTCGAAACATTGGTATGGACGGCACTTTAGGTAAGCCCGTAAAGCGCCGCGAGATCATGAAAGTTATCGAAGATGTCCTGCTTAGCTCCGATGATAAGCTTCAAAATGAGGTCGCCGCTTAGTCTTCGAATTGTTCAATATTTGTAGCTTTCAAGAGAGTGTAAAACCGGTCCGGTAGACTTTTGTTCGCCCTAAGCTCGCTCTCACTGCAGCCTCGTAATTCGTGCGGAAACACTGTCCAAGCGTCTGTCTTGTGTATGAAATAATCGGGCGTGCGGAGTGACAAATTGCGGTTTGGTTTAAAATACACTGTCGCTATTCGAATATCCTGCGGAATGGCCGAACCGCAGCTCGCTTCAACCCTTTCAATAATGGTATCAATCGTGCGGCCACTGTCAAAAATATCATCTACAATGAGTATTTTATCCTCCGTACCGACAGATTTAATCACACACTCAAGCCCCCTCACCTCAATCTGATCGGCCTGAACTTTAGCTCCGCCATATGATGATGCGCGAATTGCAAAATGATCCGTAGGGCATTTCAGCGTCTCTAAAACTTCCTGAACGGCAATGCCTATCGGCGCCCCTCCGCGCCAAATTCCAATAACATAGGTCGGTCGAAACCCGCTTTCGAATATCCTTAGCGCAAGTTCAAATGAGTCTGAAAGAAGTTGCTCCGCGCTAACAAATTGTTTTTCCACGACAGTTCCTCTCGTTGACACCAGTGCTTATTTGGCTGCGGCAGAAGCGTTAATATGTTTGTCTCGCCAATGTTTGCGACACAGCGTTATATAGCGATCATTTCCGCCGACTTCTATTTGCTTGCCCTTTAGAACCGCTTCGCCGCTTCCATCTACACGCATATTCATGGTCGCTTTCTTACCGCACCAACATAGCGTTCTAATCTCGCGAATATCATCTGCGATGGCGAGCAATGCAGCGCTGCCCGGGAATAAATTACCCAAAAAATCCGTACGAAGACCGTAACACATAATTGGAATACGGTGATCATCGCTCACCCTTGAGAGCTGCCAAACTTGATCGTGCGTTAGAAATTGCGCTTCATCAAGCAATACGCAATCAATCGGCTTAACCGCATGAGCGGCTAAAATGTGGGACTCTAAGTCAAGCGTGTCCGTAAAAACATCAGCTCGAGCGTCCAGTCCAATCCGAGACGTAATCAGCTCAGCCTTTTCATCCCGATTATCAATAGCGGGCTTAAGCAGCAGCGTATTCATGCCCCGCTCGTTATAATTATAGGACGATTGGAGTAAAATCGTCGACTTACCGGCGTTCATCGCTGAAAAATTGAAATAGAGCTTAGCCATGATCCGCCGCATTGAAGATAGACTTAATCCCTACCGAGAGTCGGATTAGGGGAGCAAGGCAAAAGGTTTGACCCCATGCAGACGAATTAAAACCCGAAATTGTGTCAAGGTTAGTAAAATATTCTTCTTTTTTTGTCATGAAACGGAAAGGCTAGGGAAGGCCTGGGGGAAACGGCGATGAAGCGTCGTATTTATAAATGGCACATGATAAAACATTACAAGCTTCAACGCTTGAATCTAACGTCGTAGAGAGTCAAATATTGGCCTTTTTAGAACCTTTAGGCCAGAGTCTCGGCAAAGGCGTATTGATACTCGACACAGATCTGAATGTAGTCACCCATAACGCTGCAGCCTTGATTCACTCAAATGTTCCGACCGATCTATATAAATCGGGTCGTTCATCTAAAAACATTCTCGAATTTGCAATAAAACGCGGCGACTATGGCCCCGATGCAGATATAGATGCGCTGTGGAACAATATTTTGAAGAGGTCCGCCGCACGCAAAGTCTCTACGGAGGATGTCATACGCACATCCTCAAATGGGCGCGTTATACATGCGCAGAGAACCTACGCCGAAGATGGCAGCGCAATTGTGCTCTCAGAGGATATTACAGATCGCAAACGCCGCGAGCAATTAATGGACCTGGCTATCAATTCAGCGGGCGCGGGATATTGGCAATTTTCACTACGCACCGGTAAATTCACATTTAGCGATTCTATTCGTGAGCATTTATCTAAAGCTGAACTGGACCGCGTCCATAAAGATGGATTCTGGCCACTTATACACCCCAACGATCTCCCCAAAGTAAAAGCAAATTGGGACAAGGCCTTTAAATCAAAAACAATCATGGATTTCTCTTACCGCTTGGTGCTCGAGCAAAGCGGCACGACATATAAACGTAATATTGGCGTTCCGATTTTTGCGGAAAATGGAAAAGCCATCGGTGTGAACTGCCTCGTTCTGGATCAAACTGAAGATCGCGGTTCAATCCGCGCGTTGAAACGCCGTGCATCAGAAGCTGAGCGCATGGTGAAAGCCCAAAACGCTTACCTCGCAAATATGAGCCATGAGATCAGAACGCCAATGAATGGTGTTTTAGGTATGACGGAAGCGCTTTTGCAAAACCAAAGCGCCAGTCATATTACGCAAGAACTTGGAATTATTCGTGACAGTGCCAACATGCTTCTTAAGCTTATGGATGAGACGCTGGATCACGCTAAAATTTCAGCTGATAAGTTAAAATTATTGCCTGAATTATCCGCTCCGCGTAAGATGCTAAAAGACATAAAAAGACTCTGGGTTGAACGCGCAAAAAGCAACAATACACAGTTGAATTTAAATGTCCTGGAGAGTGTTCCTGACACGCTCATCATCGACCCTCTACGGTACCATCAGTGCCTCAACAATCTTTTATCCAACGCGATTAAATTTACTGAAAATGGTCAAGTTGACATTATTTCAACGATCGTTGAACGCGGCGACAAGCCATTCTTCGTTACGGCTATTCGTGACACAGGCATAGGAATGACGCAGGAGCAGCTTGCAGACGTTTTCACGCCCTACCAACAAGCCACAGACAGCACTTCGGCAAATTACGGCGGAACGGGCCTCGGGATGTCCATTGTAAAACAATTGGCAGAACTGATGGGAGGCAAAGTCACGGCCAAAAGTGAGCTCGGCCAAGGCACAACATTTGCACTGTCTTTTCCGCTTAAACGGCGTGAAGGAGAACGGCGCGCGCTGCCAAGGGCCACCACGGTGCGCCGCGAGAGCATGAGCGACGCAATACAGCCGCCAGCACCGCGCTCATCACAGCCAAGAACGAACGTATTTGCCGAAGAGCGCGCTCCAGTAGACCTTAGCCGTTTGACGGTGCTTGTGGCGGAAGACAATCAGATTAATCAGCTTGTCGTGCGCTCTCTGCTTGAACCAAGAATTGCTGAAATTGTGATTGTAGATAACGGACAAGAGGCGATTGAGGTTCTTAGAAACCGCCATATTGACGTAATTCTCATGGATATTCATATGCCCATCATGGATGGCATCGAGGCAACAATCGCTATCCGAAACAGCCAAACAAGTTGGGCCAATACTAAAATCATCGCCCTTACGGCTGACCCTGAATATCAACAGGTTAGAATTTGTAGAAATATCGGTATGAATTACGCAATACCCAAGCCGCTCAATTTTTCAGATTTAATAACGGCCCTTGAGACCGTTTTCGAAGATGATGCGCAAACGGCTTTGCAAATCGCTTAATCAATTAGGGCTTTCACCTATCCCTATCACGGCCTAATAGAAGGGATGAAATTATCTCATCTGCTCTATTGCCCCGCCCTCGCCTTACTGACGCTCACCATAACAGCATGTTCCTCTTCGGCCCCTGACACCTTAGAGAAGTCACCTATCGCCGATTTATACATTACGGCAGATGGTATTTATTCGGGTAATAATTCTAGCGCTGATCTAAAGGATATTGCTGTTGCCGATGGCAAAATTATCTGCGTGAGTAACACGCTATCCTGCTTAGGGCACACGCGCGACACCGCGAAAACAATTGACTTTGACGGCTATGTTTATCCTGGCTTTACGGACTCTCATGCTCACTTACTTGGCATTGGTCAGCGCGAAATGACGCTTAATCTTGAGGGCACATCCTCAGTGACAGACCTTAAAGGCCGCGTCCAAACTTACATGGATGAATTACCTATGGGTGAACCCGTGATCGGCCGCGGCTGGATAGAAACCCATTGGCCTGAAAACCGTTTCCCGACACGTGAAGATTTGGACGAGATCAGCACAGACCGCGTGATTATCCTGCAACGCTCTGATGGACATGCCAGTGTAGTCAATTCCAAAGCCTTGGAGATGGCGGCAATTACGGCGCAGACTGAAATTCCATTTGGCGGCGATATTTTGCGCAGTCGCAATGAACAGCCTACAGGCATGCTTATCGATACGGCCCAAGACCTCATCGCGGCCCTCATTCCAGCTGAGACAGCAGATCGCCGCAGCGCCGCCTATATCAAGGCCGGGGAGGTTTACAGCGCCTCGGGCTGGACAGGCCTTCATAACATGAGCGTCGCGCCAAGTGATGTCGCCGTCATGCAAAGCTTATCAGACAGCGGAGAAATTCCGCTACGCGTCTTTAATTCCCTAGATTACACATCGGCTACAGCTGATGTGCTCTCTGCGGATGATCGCGCTGACAACCAAATGGTCACCACCCGCTCCATTAAGCTCTATATTGACGGCGCGCTTGGGTCTCGCGGTGCCGCACTGCTCGAGCCCTATGACGATGACCCTGACAATCGCGGACTCATCATGCTCAATAAAGATGAGGCGATGGAGATATTTAAAACATCTCTACGCGAAGGCGTACAGATTAACACCCACGCCATTGGGGATCGCGGAAATCGCATGGTTTTAGATTGGTATGAAAAGGCCTTTGCCGCAGTGCCAGTGTCCAAACGCGCTGTAAAACAGCCGCGCTGGCGCGTCGAGCATGCTCAAATTTTAAATCTGGACGACCTAGAGCGTTTTAAAGCACTCGACGTTATTCCCTCCATGCAGCCCAGCCACGCGATTGGTGACCTTCATTTTGCGCCGTCACGTATTGGCGTAGAGCGCCTCAAGGGCGGCTATGCATGGCAAAGCCTGCTGGATAGCGGCGTGATTATAGTGGGCGGCTCTGACGCCCCTGTAGAGCGCGGCGACCCGCGTATTGAATTCTACGCCGCCGTCGCGCGCAAAGACCAAAGCGGGTTCTCCGGTGAAGGATGGTATCCCGAGCAAGCCGTCTCACGCCTAAACGCGCT
>CALLBH010000050.1 GCA_938001945.1 uncultured Robiginitomaculum sp. | reverse complement strand
TTTAGCGCGAGCCTGCTGACACGCGGCGGCAAGCCTTTGCCCATGCTGCTTGGCCATGAAACGCAGCGCCCCATTGGCGTGTGGGAGCGCGTCTTTGAGGATGCCTCTGGCTTATTTGTTTCAGGCAGACTCATCGGCGGGGAGGCGCGAACCGATCGCGCGCGAGCCTTGATTGAGGCAGGCGCGCTCAGCGGCCTGTCCATTGGATTTAAAACCCGAAAATCGCGCGCTTTGCCGCGCGGGCGAGCCTTAACCGAACTTGATTTGTGGGAGGTGTCCGTCGTGGCCTTTCCCATGCTGCGCGGCGCGCGCATCACCCAAATTGGAGCGCCAACACCCCAAACCTCACCCCAACACGGAGCTTTATAGTGAGTAAAACAATTGAAACTAAAATGACGGACGGCGCAGATTTGCGTCATGCCCAAGCTGATTTCGCGAGCACATTTGCGGCCTTTAAAGCGGCCAATGATGAACGCCTCGCGCAGATCGAAGCTAAGTCCGCCGCCGACCCGCTGCTGGCCGATAAAGTCTCGCGCATAGACGCGGCGCTGCAAAGCCAGCAAGAGCGCATGACGCGGCTGGCGATTTCCGCCGCCAGTCCAATGTCGCAAAATGGCGATGTGACGAATGAGGTCAAATCGGCATGGTCGGGCTATATCCGCACGGGCGATGCGGGCCCGTTATCTGCGCTCGAAGGTAAATCACTGACGGCCGGAACGGATGCTGAAGGCGGCTATGTCGCCCCTGCCGAAACCGAGAGCCGCATTGACCGCGCGCTTACGGAAAGCTCCCCATTTCGCCAAATTGCAAGCGTTCGCCAAGTCGGCGCGCATAGCTATAAAAAACCAGTCTCGGCTGGCGGCGCGTCCGCCGGATGGGCCGGGGAAACCGATGCCCGCCCCATGACGGATAGCCCCGCCTTAGAGCTGCTCGATATTCCAACGGGCGAGCTTTACGCCATGCCGGCGGCGACGCAAATGCTGCTAGATGACGGCGTAGCAGATGTTGACCAATGGCTCGCCGATGAAGTGCGCGACGTCTTTGCCGCCCAAGAAACGGCGGCCTTTGTTTCGGGCAATGGCGTCAATAAACCCAAGGGTATTTTGGGATATTCGGCGGTGGCTAACGATTCCGCTGGCTTTGGCGATATTGGATATGTCGCGACGGGTTCGGACGGTGATTTCGATAGCGGCGCGCCCATCGACGCGCTGATTGAGCTTATCTACGCGCCCAAATCGCGTTACCGCGCGGGCAGCTCATTCGTCATGAACCGGCGCACGGTTTCGGCTCTGCGTAAGTTTAAAGACGCCGACGGCAATTATATCTGGCAACCCGCGCAATCGGCCGGGCAGCCTTCAACCTTGCTCGGCTATCCGCTGGTTGAGGCCGAAGATATGCCCGATATTGGCAGCGACGCCACCCCGATTGCCTTTGGTGATTTTCGCCGCGGCTATCTGATTGTCGATCGCCAAGGCGTGCGCGTTTTGCGCGATCCATATTCTGCCAAGCCTTACGTCCTATTCTACACGACCAAACGTGTGGGCGGCGGCGTGCAGGATTTTGACGCGATTAAGCTTCTGAAATTCTCGGCCAGCTAGGCCGCGTATCAAGTGGCGGTCCGGACAGCCTCCGAGGCCGCGCGGCGCAGGTTGCCCTTGCCTGCGCCGCATATATTTTTCTTTTTGGAAACTCCATTATGCTCGAACTCCTTACCCCGCCAGCTCTGCTGCCGGTCCCCTTGGCCTTGGCCAAAACATTTCTACGCGTGGATCACGATCACGAAGATGATCTCATCACAGAGTTCATCGGCGCAGCGGTCACGCGCATTGAAACGCAGCTCTCGCGCGCGCTGATTACGCGAACTTATCGCCTGACCGTTCCCGCACATATTGGCCCGCTCATCCCGATTAAGCCAGTCCCTGTCGCCGCAGTTACAGATGTGCGCGTGGTCGATGATGAGGATACTGAAGTGGTGATTGCCGCGTCGGAATATCGTCTCGATTTGCGTAAAGAGCCGGCAGAGCTTCGGCTTCGCTCTGGCTCATTTGCGACCTATCTGGCGAGCGCTCGCGAGGTGCAGATTACGTTTTCGGCGGGGTATGGCGACGCGCCAAGTAATATTCCACTGCCGCTGCGCCAAGCGATATTACTGCTGACGGCGCAAAGCTATGAGCACCGCCACGCGCCCGATCATCCGGCTTTGCCAATGATGGCAGATGCGCTGTTGATGCCCTATCGAAATTATCGATTATGATCGGGAACTTAAACACGCGGCTCGGATTATACCGCGCGGTCAACAGCGCCGATGATATTGGCGGGGCGAGCGTAGCTTGGGTTTTAGAGCGCGCCATTTGGGGACATGTCAAACCGCAATCCATTTCAGAACGCGGCGAATTTGGGCGGCTATCTGTCACACAGAGTTACAAAATTACCATTCGATATATGCCGCATTTCCCAGAGCGCGCGCGCCTCATTTGGGGGCAACGCACCTTGCGCGTCATCACGGCTAGCGACCCGGATAATCGCGGGGAGCGGATGCATTTAATCTGTGAAGGGGAACAATTATGAGCGGATATAATCCTGCTATCTCCGTCGCCCGCGCCCTGCATAGCGCGTTATCTGGCGATGCGGCACTTCAAAATAGCCTCGGTCATCCCACGCGTCTTTATGATTACGCGCCCGATGATCCGGTCTTTCCCTATCTGACATATGGCCCGCTGCGCAGCGAGGATATTAGCGGCGACGATACTCCGTTAACGCTGCATACGCTGACGCTGCATGTCTGGTCACGTTACGGCGGACGCATTCAAGCGCTGGGCATTTTAGGCGATGTGCGCCGCGTGATTGAGGAGGATTTATCCTCATCCGACGCGCATATCATCGCGGCCTCGGTCGTTTTTTCCGACTGTCTGCGCGCGCCCGATGGCCGCACCACCCATGGTTTGATGCGGGTCTCAATTCGCACCCAGCCCAAAGATAATCTATTAGAGGAGGTCGCCTGATGACGGCACAAAAAGGACGAGATTTACTCGTCAAAATCCATGATGGCAGCGGCTTTGTTACGCTGGCGGGGCTTCGTACCAAAACGCTAAATCTAAACGCCCGGCTCGTCGATATTACAAATAGTGACAGCGTTGATGCGTGGCGTGAATTGCTTCCCGGAGCGGGGGTGAAATCCATCACCGTATCAGGCGCAGGTATTTTTCGCGACGGGGCGTCTGACGCGCTGGCGCGAGAGAATTTCTTTGCGCAAAGCGCCGCTGAGTATCAACTCATCATCCCCGACTTTGGGACGCTAACGGGCGCTTTTCTGATTAGCGAGCTATCCTATGCGGGGCGGTATGAAGGCGAAGCGACATATGACATCAGCCTCGCCAGTGCAGGCGCAATTAGCTTTGCGGCCCTGTAATGAGCGCGCGATATGGCGACT
>CALLBH010000049.1 GCA_938001945.1 uncultured Robiginitomaculum sp. | reverse complement strand
TCCAAATTTGTCGCCAGCGCTGTCGCGTCAGCCTTAGCTTGACCCGCGCGCTGCTGCGCTTTTGCTTTAAGCTCTTTTGCCTTCGACAATCCATTTTGCGCTTGAGTAAATGCCGTTTTTCGATCCGATAAGCGCGCGCCTGCCTTGGAGATGTCTGATGTGAGTAATGCATCTCTCTCTTTTGAAGTTGCGATCAAATCTTGAGCGGCAGTCTGCTCTTTCATTGCTGCTGTAAGCTGGTCTTTTTGCGCGTTCGCTTTTGCCATTGCCTCTTTAGCGATGCGCTCCGCTTTCTCAAATGCCACCTTCGCTTTCGCCACGCGAGCTGCAAGTTTCTCAGATGATTTGGTTGTTTCATCCACTGTCGCGCGTAGAGCCGCGCGACGCTCTTGCAAGGAATCAACGTCTTTTTGAACCGATTTTTGCGCTTCCAAGGCGGCGCTGTAGTGATCTGTAAGCTCAGCAATCTCACCTTCAGCTTTGGTCAATTCAGCCAATCCCGAAGCTGATAAGTTTTGTGTCGACTTAAGTTGCTGTTTCAATGTTTTCGCGCGATCTTGGGCGCTATTACGGCGCGCGGCCAGAGCGCTAAGCTCTTCGCCAAGGCGGTCGCGCTCAGCGCGCAGTTCTGCTTGGCGGGCACGCGCCAGCTCAAGTTGCCTTGCCTCTTCGGCGCGGCGCGCTTCTTCAGCGATACGAATCTCTTCAAGGCGGCGCTCTTCTTCGAGGCGAGCTTGCTCAGCCTTACGCGCAGCCTCAGCCTCAGCTAGAGCAATTTGCGCTTTTTCCATTTCCGCAATGCGCTGTTCTTCGGCGGCTCTAGCTTGCTCGGCAAGCTTAGCGGCCTCCGCAGCGCGGCGCTGGGCTTCTTCTTGAGCGGCTTGCGCGCGTTCCATTTGTTTGCGGCTTGCCTCAGCAGCGCGCGAGGCTTCTTCGGCACGAAGCTCAATGTCGCTTTTTAAGGCAGGCGCAGCCACTGCTGCAGCTGACGCAGCCTTACGGCCAAAGCGTCCGAGCAATCCTGAACCTTCTTGACTCTCAGGGGTCGTAGCCATCTTAGGCTCAATGGCAGGCTTGACAGCAGCAGGCCATTTCATCTCCGCCTCGGCGTCAATTTCAAAACTGGACACATGAACGCGATCGTCAGCTTTGATGGCATCTGCGTAGTTTTCAGGGATTAAAACACATGTTTCGTGGCCTAACGCGACACAATCCAGCAAAGTGCCTTTTTGCCCATCTACCCAGCCAACAGGAGACAACCATTGGTCTTTTCCGTCGCTGGTTTTTTTAACTGTCACCAATAATTGCGTGCGATCACACGGCATATTGATGATAAAACTGGCTTGATCCTCACCCACGCGGATGACTTGTTTTGCGCTCATTATGTATTCCCCTACCCATATGTGCTGCACAGGCAGCCGTAATCTTGCAGCCCTTGCGCTAAATCGATTCGCAAGGATGAATAAAAGATTAATGTGTGAGGAGAATGAAAGCTGTGGATGCTTTCAAATTTAGAAACCAAGCCCTTTAAGCTCTGTATTAATACGAATCAGGCGGTCGCCCGATGTCACATATAAATCAGAACCGTCACCGCCAAACGTCACATTAGCCGAGGCCCGAGCGATATCAATACGGCCCATATATTGCTGATTAGGATCAAATACATAAAGCCCGCCCGGCCCTGTCGCAATAAGATAGCCATCGGCGCTTACCGTCATTCCATCCGGCAAACCGGGCGCATCCTCGCCAACGCGGTCCGTGGCGTCGCCGAACTCCATGCGGATCATGACCTCGTCATTTTCATTAAGTTTATAAGATACCCATTTGGCAGATTTCGGGTCTGAATTTGCTACCATCAGCGTTTTGCCATCGGGAGTCAGCGCAATACCGTTCGGGCGCGTTAGACTGTCGTCAATCAAAGTCAATGTCCCGTCCATCGCGCGGCGATAAACGCCATTATGCGCTTGTTCTTTCAGCAGGCTGTCATCAATATCGGTGAGGCCATAAGGCGGATCGGTAAAAAACATCACGCCATCACTGCGCAGCACAACATCATTCGGGCTGTTGAGTTTCTTGCCCTCATAGCTGTCGGCTAAAACTGTCTTGGTTTGGCTTTCAATATCAAACAGCATGAGCGCCCGATTGCCGTGATCGGCAAGTAAAATTTTGCCAGTGCTGTGCGGAAACAAACCATTTGCGCCGGGTTCGCGGAAGCCTTCAGCCTCGCCAACATCCGCGCCCGATGGAGAGAGAAACACACTGGCGTCTTTACCCTCTTCCCATTTGAACATTTTATTTTGCGGGACATCGGTGAATAATAAGTAGCCGTCAACGCCGCCAACCCAAACGGGGCCTTCGCTCCACCAAAAGCCATCTGCGAGTACTTCTTGAACGCTGCCGCTTGGGATAATGTCTTCGAGCGTGACAGATTGGGGGGCATCTGCGGCGCACGCGCCAACAACAAGTGTCGAAATGAGTGTCAGTTGAGCTAGATAATTACGCATGAATGCATCCCCTTTTTGGGATGAATGCCCATAAATGACAGCGCTGTCTATATATTAGTTTCTTGGGGCTTCCAAACGTCATGTTTGACCATTATCGCTTTGAACAGATCGGACGCGACAAGACCCGCAAGCCAATCGCGCACTTTCGGATAGTCATGCGCCGTCCACCAATCGCGTTCTACGGCGGCAAACTGGCGAATGAAGGGAAATATTGCAATATCCGCAAGACTGGGCTTATCGCGGCGCAAGTATTTATTTTGCAAGAGTGCCTCTTCCAACTGAATCAGAAACTCACACGCCTTTGTACGGTGCTCTAAATTGACCGCGCCGCGCGGAACGTCCTCGTAACGGCTTGCATATTTATATCGGTCGAGATGGTGCTTAAAATCACCATCAAACCATTCAATTAGGTCATCACTCTGACCAAATTCGAGCCAATTTTCAGGGTCATTTTGCGACAACGTCCAACGGAGCAGATCCAGACTTTCGTCAATGACGCCGCCATCACTTTTCACAAACACAGGGACAGTTCCCTTTGGCGAGGCCTCAAGCATGGCTTCGGGTTTATCGCGTAGCAGCACTTCGCGGTGCTCATATTCAATGCCGGAAATATGAAGCCCCATCCGCCCGCGCATGGCGTAGGGACAGCGGCGAAAGCTGTAGAGTATATGCCCCGTCAAACTTTACGTCCCATATGATCTTGCCCGCGTTTTTTCGCCAATGCGATTTGTTTCTGCCGCTCGGCAAAGCGCTCTTTTTGATCGGTGCTCATTTTATTATGACACCGATGACACGACACACCTTTCACATAGGCATCGTGCTGCTTGTCTGCTTCAGTAATAGGATAACGACACGCATAGCACTGGTCATATTCGCTTTCATGAAGACCGTGTTTTACCGCCACGCGCTGATCAAATACAAAACAATCCCCTTCCCAAAGACTCTCATCTTTGGGCTGCGTTTCCAGATATTTCAAAATGCCGCCGCGCAGATGATAAACCTCATCAAACCCTTCGGATTTCATAAATGAGCTGGCTTTTTCGCAGCGTATGCCGCCTGTGCAAAACATCGCCACTTTGGGTTTCTTGAGTGCGCCGCTACGGTTTTTCTCCACCCACTCAGGAAACTCGCGAAAGCTCTGTGTGTCCGGATTGAGCGCGCCCTTAAATGTGCCGATTTCGACTTCGTAGTCATTACGCGTATCAATCAGCACGACATCAGGATCAGAAATGAGCGCGTTCCATTCATCCGGGTCAACATATGTGCCGACCACCTTATTGGGGTCAACGCCGTCAACGCCCATCGTCACGATCTCTTTTTTCAGGCGCACTTTCATGCGGTAAAAAGGCAGATCTTCGGCGCGACTTTCTTTGTGCTCTAAATCGGCCAGACGCGGGTCAGCACGCATAAATGAAAGAAGCTTTGCAATTGCGCTATCGGTCCCTGAAATCGTGCCATTTATTCCTTCGCTCGCAAGCAGGATCGTGCCTTTGACCTCGAGCATGTCGCACATGTCTTGCAAAGGCGCGCGCAGCTGCGCGTAGTCCGGCAAAGCGGCAAATTTATAAAGAGCGGCAACACAATATGTCATGGGCGGCCTCATATATCGGGGCAGCGCCTATGGAAAGACCAAGGTTCAGATTAACCTGTTGTTGCTCCATCTTTCTTGGGCCACTGCGGGGTTTGAGGCGCATCCGGGAACTTAAACTCTTGAGAATCGCGAACCATGTCGATGAGCATAGGCGGCGCATCCACGCTTTCTAGATATTTCGCAAACCCATCTCGAACGATCTGGGGATCATCACATGTCTCGGAAAGTGTTCTGAGGTCTTTGAGGCCACGGCTTGTTTTGAGACGTTTGATATATTTTTCGCCCGCGCTGATTGCTCGCCACGTATTCCACGCATTGATTTTACCATCTTCCATGGATTTCGCAGACTTATTGATTGTCTTGAGGAGCGAACTTGTATCCCGCTTTATTTCTTTCACGGCCTTGCCCACGCGCGGAGAAATCCATTCTGCAGTACAGACTTTGGCCGGGTCAGGCGTTGTCGCGCAGCCACTAACGAACACGCTTAGGCAAATAGCAACACTCAGGGCGCAAGACTTTAGCATTATAATCTCCTCATTTGATTAAATCAGACCAGATTGCCCCCTAGTCCGTCAAGGCCCGCAATGAACGCGGCACACATGACCTCTGGCTCACTGTAACCCAAAAACAACATGATGTGCATTTTTGCACGAATGCCCTGCAAATTTCTTGCGCGCCTCTGCAATTAGTTGCATATGTATCGGGAGGAGCGGGACAAACCGCTGCCCATTTTTATTCACCGGGGAGACTTTATGTCCAAAAAATACGCCCTTCTTGTATCTTCAGCTATGATCACAGCGCTCATCGCATCACCCGCGACAGCGCAGGACATTGAAGACGAAGTTATTACAACCGCTACAAAACGTCAGCAAACGCTTCAAGAAACGCCAGTTGCTGTTTCTGTCACGTCTGCTGAGGTTATTGAAAACGCAAAAATTCTCGACATCAGCGATTTGCAATCTGTTGTTCCTTCACTTCGCGTGACGCAGCTACAAACATCTGCAAACACCAACTTTATCATTCGCGGTTTCGGTAATGGCGCGAACAATGCCGGTATCGAACCGTCTGTTGGCGTATTCATCGACGGCGTTTACCGTTCGCGCTCCGCGGCAGCGATTGGCGACTTGCCGAAACTGCAGCGTGTTGAAGTCCTGAACGGCCCGCAAAACACACTCTTCGGTAAAAACGCCTCTGCTGGTGTTGTTAGCGTCGTCACGGCGGCTCCATCATTTGAGCAAGAAGGCTATGTCGAAGGCGGCATTACAAATTACAATGGTTACCTTCTAAAGGGTTACTATACGAACGCAGTCTCTGAGAACGCAGCCTTCTCTATTGGCGGCGGTTTCAATAAGCGTGATGGTTATGTCGAAGCGGCGCTTGATGGCGTCGAAGATTCAAATGATCGCAACCGGTTTAACGTTCGCGGCCAGTTCCTAATCGAGCCATCTGATCGCACAACAATCCGTTTGATCGGTGATTACTCTAACATTGATGAAGTCTGTTGCGCAGTGACGAACTTCCAAAACGCCGGCGCTGCTGCAGCGATTTCGGCCCTTGGCGGAACATTTGCCGATGCAAATGATCCCTTTGCCTATGAGCATCACGTCAATGATCCAGGTCAAAATGAAGTCAATGACTATGGCGTTTCAGCACATGTTGATATTGATTTTGATCGCTTCACGCTAACCTCAATCACATCTGCTCGTCACAACGACTATCTGGCCAATTATGACGCGGATTATAACTCCTTGCTCCTTCTGGAAAACGTCAACATTGACCAAGAAGTCGATACATTCACGCAGGAAGTGCGTTTAACGTCTCCTGGCGGCGAAACAATCGACTGGATGGTCGGCGGTTTCTACTTTGTTGAAGACGTAGTAGGTAATGGGGGCCTAAAATATGGTAACCAGCTTCGTCCCTATATTGACACTCTGATTGATGGCTCACCAGCAGGTGGAACGCTTTCAGGCCTTGAAGGCCTCTACGGTCAGGCGCCGGGCACCTTTTTTAGCGGCAATACCCGCACAACGGAATTGTTTGAGCAGGACAACACAACTTACTCGATTTTTGGTAATGTAGATTTCAACATCAATGAGCGCCTCACCGCGACTGTGGGTTTGAACTACACAAATGATGAGAAAGATGTGACTGGCCGCACAATCAACAATGATGTGTTTAGTTCAATCGATTTTGACACAACTCCGACTGTCTTTGGAATCTCATTTGTTGACTTCAACATTGCTCAGACTGTTGGCATCGCGCCGACACAGGCCAGCATTGACAGCTTTAGAGCCGCTGCGCCTGGTACATATGCTGCGGTGCAAGCCGGTGTTCTGGATGCGATTTCCGGTCTGCGTCCATTGCAGTTCCAACCGCCATTCCTTGATTTCCCGAATGCGATTGAAGACGGAACGTCAAGTGATGATAATGTGTCCTACACGGCGCGCCTTGCTTATGAAGTGAATGATGACATCAATGTCTATGCCTCATATGCGACGGGATTTAAATCCACGTCATGGAACTTGTCACGCGACTCACGTCCTTTCCCAAGTGACCAAGCCGCGATTGAAGCGTCTCCGCTGGAACAGCCAAACCAAAACTACACAACACGTTTTGCGGGTCCTGAAGAAGCTAAAGTCTTCGAGATTGGCATGAAAACTAAATTCGACGCCGGTAGCTTTAACATCACGGCCTTCACCCAGACGATCGAAGGTTTCCAATCTAACACCTTCCTCGGTACAGGCTTTGCACTTGCAAATGCTGGTGAGCAGAAAACAACGGGTGTTGAATTTGATACGCTTCTACGTCCTTCGGACAATGTGACCTTCACATTTGCAGGTACGCTTCTTGATCCAGTTTATGAGAGCTTTGTAAATGCCCCGGCCGGTGATCTGTCCGGTCAGCAAGTTGCAGGCGTTCCTGAAGTCTCACTCGCGACATCCGTCACATTCAATAATGAGTTCGCAAATGGTGTAGGCTGGTTCCTGCGCGGTGATCATCAATATGAAAGTGAAGTTCAGGTTGTTGAAAACATCGCTGCTGCTGCAACGCAGCCGATGCGAACAATTAATCAGTTCAACTTTGCTGGCGGTCTTGAGTTTGACAACGGACTTGAGCTTCAAGGTTTTGTGCGTAACGCATTTAACGACGAGTACTTCCTGTCCGCCTTCCCAGGCGTTGCGCAGGCCGGCGTTATTAATGCTTATCCAAACCAGCCACGTACATATGGCGTGACGCTACGTAAAAACTTCTAGTCGCATACGCGATTAATAATTTTAAAGCGGGCCTTCGGGTCCGCTTTTTTCTTGCCTAATTGCCGTTCAAATTTTAGCTCTGCGCAAAAGGACAATCGCATGACAGATGAAATCATTAGCCGCGTCACAGGAAATTTGGGCCATATCACGCTTAATCGCCCCAAAGCGCTCAATGCGCTTACGCAGGATATGTGTGAGGCGATTACAGCCTGTATGGTGAAGTGGGAATCCGACGATACGATCGGCGCGGTTCTTATTGACGGCGCGGGCGAACGCGCCTTTTGCGCCGGCGGCGATGTCATTCTCCTTCACGATAGCGGCAAAGCGGGTGACGCGCGCGCTGAAAATTTCTGGCGCACGGAATATGCGCTTAACGACCTCATCCACCGCTATTCCAAACCTTATATCACGCTGATTGACGGCTTTGTCATGGGCGGCGGCGTGGGATTGTCCGTTCATGGTCGCCACCGCATAGCGGGCGATAATACTCAATTTGCGATGCCCGAGACAGGGATTGGCTATTTCCCGGATGTGGGCGGAACATATTTTCTTCCGCGTCTTGGCATGGCCGCAGGGCAGTGGCTCGGCATGACAGGCGCGCGCCTTGGCGCAGGCGATTGCCTCGCGCTAGGTATCGCCAATGATTTCATTGAAACAGAGAGACATGCTGCATTCACC
>CALLBH010000048.1 GCA_938001945.1 uncultured Robiginitomaculum sp. | reverse complement strand
CGCCCCCAAGCGTTGCGCGCGGGCGTTAAAGTTTTCGGCGTCTTCTTCTGTCCACCAATCCTTTAGGAGGCCATCGCCATTTGTTTTGCGGCCCTGGTCATCAAAACCATGTCCCATTTCGTGACCGATCACTGCGCCAATGCCGCCATAATTTACGGCAGGGTCAGCGTTTGGATCAAAAAATGGCGCGTCTAAAATCGCGGCCGGGAAGACAATTTCATTTAGCGAGCTGTTGTAATACGCATTTACAGTTTGCGGCGTCATACCCCAAGCGTCGCGGTCAATTGGCTGACCGAGCTTACTGATATTATCATTCCAATTCCACAAACGGGCAGACTTAACAGTCCCGATCAGATCATTCTTGTCGATCTCAATCCCGTCATAGGTCTCCCACTTATCGGGGTAGCCGATCTTGGGATTAAACTTAGCCAGCTTATATTGAGCCTGCTCTTTGGTTTCTTCGCTCATCCACTCCAGATCTTCGATGCCGGTTTTAAATACGGCGCGAAGGTTCTCGACCAAATCTTTCATCTGGCTTTTAGAGCTTTGAGGGAAATGCTTTTGGACATAGATGTCGCCAACGAGCTCACCAACAGTGCGGTTTACATATGATACGCCGCGTTTCCAACGTGGACGCTGCTGTTCTGTTCCGCGCAAGGCTGTGCCGAAAAACGCAAAGCTGGCTTCATCGATTTCAGTCGGTAAATATTGCGCATAATCATTGACCAAATGGAAAGCCATATAGTCTTGGATCGCGCCGACAGGGGTGTTGATTACAATTTTGGCTGTGGCTTGAACGGCCGTGTTTTGTGTCAGAACGATTTCATCTATATCGCCGATCCCTGATATTTTCATCATTTCGGCCCAAGGCAAGCCCGGTGCATATTCAGCCAGATCATCCATCGTCATCTTATTATATGTCAGGTCACGATTACGGCGTTTTTGACGGCTCCAATGGGCATCTGCAACTGCAGTTTCAAAAGCCAGAACGCCTTTGGCGCGCTCCCGCGGGTTGTCCAACCCTGCGGCGCCCAAAACGGTTGAGATGTAATCGACATAAGCCTCACGGATTGTCAGATTACTATCCGTATCTTCGAGGTAGTAGCTACGATCCGGAAGGCCTAATCCGCCTTGGCCCATATAGGTGATATATTGGGTCGTATCCTTGCTGTCGATATAGACATAGGGGCTAAAGGGCATCGTCAAATCATTTGAACGATCCGCATAGGCCATGGCGAGGTCGGCATGCGTGTTCAAAGCATAGATCGCATCTATGCTATCTTGGAGCGGCGCCATGCCTTTGGCTTCAATTGTGTCTGTGTCCATAAAGGCCGAAAACAGATCGCCAATACGGCGCTCTGCGCTTCCGGCTTTGCTATCTGATTTGGCAGCATCTTCGATGATTGTACGCACGCGAAGCTCAGCTTCATCGGCAAGAATTGAGAAGGAACCGTAATTAGAACGGTCCGCTGGAATTTCAGTATTCTTAAGCCAGATACCATTGACGTAGCGATAGAAATCATCGCCGGGCTTTACGCTCTCGTCAATATTCTCGGTTGCGATACCAAAGCTGCCTAGCTTGGCCTCTTGAGATATTTGAGCGGCCGCTGTTTCAGTATTGCCGGCGTCTTTGCTTTGGCATGACGCCAAAACAAAGGCAGAGCCCAGCGCAAGCGCTGAGCCCATAAGGATCGTTTTTAAAGTCATGAGTCTCTTTCTCTTTAGTGCAAATTATTCTGCCGGAGCAGGTGGTGCTTGTGGCTCAACATCGAGGTCGTCTACTTCTAGATCATCAAGCGCTAGAGCAATCTCTGGATTATAAGTGGAGCCCAAACCCGGTTGACGTTCGCCGCGCCACCATCCGCGGAACATGCGGGTAATATCAACGCCAATGCCATACATGGCCGGAACTAACATCAGAGTGAGGAAGAAATCGAACAAGACGCCAAAGGCCAATGCGACAACCATTGGCTTGAGGAACTCAGCCTGCGCTGATGTCTCAAACAAGATTGGCGTAACCCCGATGAATGTCGTGACCGATGTCAGAAGGATTGGACGGAACCGCGCAACGCAGGCATCCAGCATCGCTTGATATGCGCCAACGCCTCTGTCTCTCAACCGGTTCACATAATCAATCAGAACAAGGTTGTCGTTCACAGCCACTCCAGCCGCTGCAAATAGTCCAAATGCACTCATTATTCCGAATGGCACACCAGTGACAATATTACCAAAAATCATACCGACAAGAGCAAAAGGAATTGCCACCATTATAAGTAGGGGCTGTGCATATGATCTAAATGCGATTGCCAAAAGCATATACATCAAGATTAAAATCATACCGCCATATAAGAAGATTTCTGATCTAAAGGTTGACGTTGCTTCATCGTCACCCACCAAGACGCGATTAACGCGTGGGTGGCGCAGTTCCCATTGCGGGAAGAAGTTCTTTTCAAGGTCAGCCTTGATCTCGGTGACGACAGCTGATCCGCCGCGCACGCGTGCGCCGGTATATTCAACCTGTTGACGATCCCGGCGTCGAATGCGGGATACGCCGTCAACAATTGTGACTTCGGCAACAGAATAAAGTGGGACTTCTACGCCCGCTGCAGTCCGAATTCGAAGATTGCGCAGACTATCAATATTTTCTCGCGCATCGGTAGGGTAACGCACCATGACGCGAACATCTTGTCCGTTGCGCGGCAGGCGCTGAACTTCGACGCCGAAAAATGCGCCTCGAACCTGACGTGTAAGATCCTGTAAGTTGATGCCAAGTGTTTCTGCGCCGGGTTTCAAAGTAAATTGAAGTTCCTTGGCGGAGCTTTCTAAGCCATCCCATGCACGTGTGACAGCCCCATAGCTTTCCATTTCAGCTTTGATGTCCAGAACTGCGGCTGTTAAATCATCCCCATTGGAGGCTGCAACGGCAAACCATAATCCGCCGCCATTCCCATTGCCGCCTTGGGTGAAACCATATTGGACACGATATGCATCGGGGATAGGTCCGACATATTCTTCGAGTTTGTCGGCAATGTCTTTGGTTGGAATATGCTTACGCAAATTAGGATCATTTAGTCCCAAAAAGCCCTCAACGCTTCGACTGCTGGACATCGTTCCGGGGTGCGAAATGAGATCGCCATCCATACCGAAGTCCGCTTTGGCATTAGAGTTGAATTTTGCAATCCCGGCATCCAATTGTTCACGCACCTGCTCGATACGTTCGTAATTTGTACCTTCAGGGAACCGCGCATTAAATGAGATCATATCTCCATCGACTTCAGGAAACATCGCTACCGGTGCGATTCCCGCCGTCAGAAGACCCATTGCTAGCACCATCATTCCAACAAATGCTGAAACCGTGAAATACCGGAACCGAAGCAATAAGGCGACGAGGGGACGAAAAAAGCGTGAGGCAAATGTATTGAGGCTGTTTGCGAGCTTTTGTTGAAACCGCATGACAGGGCCAATTTCGTCATGCTTAATCGGCTTCAAATGACTTAAATGCGCCGGCAGGATGAAAAAGGCTTCGATGAGTGAGAAGATCAAGACGGCAATAACAACCAGACTAATCTGTGAAGTCCACGCATTCATGGGGCCGGTAATCAGCATCCAAGGAATGAACATCATGATTGTCGTGATAACGGCAAAAAATACCGGCTTAACAACCATATTAGCGCCGCTTACGGCTCCGGCTTTTCCGCCAATGCCATTTTCGTTATGGAAGTGAACCGACTCGCCGACGACAATGGCATCATCAACAACAATCCCGATGACCAAAAGGAAGGCGAAAAGTGAAATCATATTTAATGAAATGCCCAGATAAGGGGCAACGGCTATGGCGCCTGCAAATGTTGTTGCGATACCTATGGTCACCCAAAAGGCAACGGCCGGGCGCAAGAATAATAGAAGCGTGATTAAGACAAGTATAAGCCCGCTAATCGCATTGCTACCAATGAGGTTCATGCGACTATCCACCATTGTGGAGCCGTCAAACCAAATCGAGAATGTTACGCCGGGCGGCAGGCTGTCTTGTATATCTTTTTCAAATTGGCGGATCGCTTTACCGGCTTGAGTGATGTTGGAGCGGTCGGGCGAGACAACCTGAAAAATAGCTGTCGGTTCCCCGCGAAATTCTGCATTGAATTTCTCATCGTCAAAGCCGTCTATGACGGTCGCAATATCTCTTACGTAAACTTTGCCGCCATCTGCGGTTTGACGAACAACAATATTTTCAAAATCGTCCTTAGAATCAGCCAAAGATCTCGCGCGAAGCTGTAAATTCCCGGAGCTGGTTTCAACCGAGCCCGCAGATAAATTAACAGAGGACCCTGAAATCGCCTGAGACACCTGATTAAAGGTCAGATCAAAGCGGCGCAGTGCCTCTTCTGAGACTTCAATTGTAACCTGTTCGGGGAGTTTCGAAATCTGTGTCGTCAGCTGTAAACCGGGAAGGTCAGTCAGCTTTAATCTTAGTTCATTTCCTAAGCGCTGAAGGGTCAAACGATCTACGTCACCGTGTAGCGCGAGATACATAATATCCATGCGCTGATCCCAGCGCGTGACCTGCGGGCGAAAAATGTCGGGCGGAAGGTTGTTAATTCCATCAACCCGAGCTTTCACTTGGTCATACATTTTTTCGTAATCAATACGCAATTTTGTACGAATACTAATAGATCCGCCGCCCTCCCGCGCCGTGCTTTCAATATAATCAATTCCGTCAAGGCCATCTACGGCCTCCTCGACGCGGCTGATGATTTGCTCATTGACATCACGCGGTGATGCGCCGGGCCAAGAGACGCTAACCGTCATGCCGTTAAATGTTGTGGCGGGAATAAATTCACGCTCTAATTTAAAAAACCCTACAATGCCGCCGACAAATAGCAGCACCATAATCAAATTGGCCGCAACGGGATTTCTTACGAACCATCGAATTAGGTTTTTCATTTTACTCTCCTTGGCTCTCTGCTGCGCCACCTTGGTTCGTCATACCGGATTCGCCGTTTTGACCTCTGCGTCCACCGCCCTCTTTAATTTTCAGCCCAATGCGTTTCTTTAGGAAACCACTGCGTTGCTGAGGACTCATTTTTCTGAACGCGTCGTTTTCTGCATCGGTCATTTCTTCTTTGACTTGAGTATATTCCTTGGCGAACATAGCGGCCACCATGTCTTTGTCTTTACCCTTAAGCTCAAGTTCTTTTTTATCGTCTTTACCCTTACCGTTTTTCTCGGCTTCTTTTTTTGCTTCTTGGGCGAGTAACCAAGCAGGTTTCTCAGGCTCAACAAGAACGATTGTAGGGTCGTAGTAATCTAAAACTTTAAGCGGATTAGACACGCGAGACCGCTCCATCGGTGATAATACGACAAGCTCACCCTCTGATACTCCGCCGCGTAGAATAGCGCGATCAGGATAAGTGTCGATGACGTCAGCTGTCCGAATCTCTGCTTTGCCTTTTTCATCTACAACGTAAATTTCGTTATCAGGGCGTAATCCGTCACGCGGTATAACAAATGTGCCTTCAAGCGAGCGGCCTTGGATAGCTGCGTTTACAAATAATCCGGGCGCCAGCGGCACTCCATTTTTTGATGCGCCTTTTCCGTAAGGGTCGGCCACTTCAACAATCGCAAATAGCGCGCGGCTTTGTCGATCATAAGTGGAGTCTGTACGCATAATCTGTCCCGCCCACTCTTGGTACTGCCCGGCCACTGTCGTGGACAATGTCACTTGCGGCGCGTCTTTGCGCGAGCTCGCAACATAGGCGAGTGGGAGGTCAAGCCGTGATAAATCGCTATCAGAAAGCGGCAAGCGAACCTGCACAATATCCGTCGAGAAAATCCGCCCCAGTGTGAATCCAGGGGATACAAATTGACCTATATCTGAGTTCTTGCTGCGCACGCGGCCGTCAAATGGGGCTCTGACATATGTGCGCTGCAGTTGAAGATTAGCGCCTTCTAGCTCGCCATTGGCGGCTTGTAGTGCGGCCTCGGCTTGCTGGCGCTGCGGAACACGCAAGGTCAGCGGGCTGGCCTCGCCAGTTCCAAGATCTTCCCAATCTTGTCGGGCGATTTCACCCTCGGCGATTTCTCGCGCGAGAACTTGTTCAGCCTGTGCGACTTGGGACTGCGCGCGAATGACGGCAACGCGATAATCGCTATCTTCGATGCGTAGTAGGGTTTCACCCTTTTTGATGATCCCACCTTCGATGAAATTCGGGGAGACATAAACAATCTTGCCACTGACTTGCGGGACGAGATTGATTTCAATGCTAGGTGTTGACTCGCCTTGAACTTCGACAACCAGTTGGACGTCCTCCAGACGCGCGGGCGCGGCCATGACAGCCAATGCATTAAAGCTGCGCTCTTTGTCCTCGGGTTCATCGTAAATGCTTTTGATGACATTCAAAACGATGAAGAAGAAGGCCAAAATGAAGAGGCAGATGACAAATATGAGAACTTTCTTGGAGAAAGGCATGCGCTGAACATCATCGCCAATGACAGCCGCATTTCCGGCTGAGGCGTAGGTCTTCGCCGCCACCGGTTTTATTCGTTTGGATGTGTTGCGTTTAAATTTGTCAAACATGCGTCTTAGCCTCGTTAAGCCCCAAGTGTATATGCGTTATAACGCGTATAACCGCCTTGCGGATTGTTTTTTGTAACGTGCTGCCATGTAAAATAGGCTGCGCGTCTCTCAATTTGCCCGCGCAAGTATTTGCGCGATTATGTCCGTTCGTTATGGCGCGGCGGCAAGTGTGACCGGCGCTCCGTAGGTTCCGCCGCCCAGAGCAAGATGCAATCTTACGCGGTTCGCGAGACGTTCTTTGCGCGCGCTGATTAGCGCGCCTTCCGCGTTGATTGCGCGCGTTTGCGCGTCCAATAGCAGGAGTATATTGACGAGGCCTTGTGAATATTGACGCTCAAGTCGCAATTCGGCTTGGCGAGCTTCTTCAAGGGCGACGCGCAGCGCCGCTTCTCGTTCAGCCAAGCGTTGTTCGGCGTCCAAGGCATTTTCAACATCTAAATAGGCCATCAGAACCGTGGACGCGTAATTCTCAACTTGCTGGCGTAGCACGGCTTCATTGCGTTTCACTTCGGCTTTGAGCGCGCCAGCTTGGTAAATTGGCGCGACAAGGTTGGCGACCAATGTGCCGACGAGGGCATCAATATCAAACAGCTCGCTGATATCTCCGGCTTGCAAATTCCCATCCGCCGATAAGGTCAGACGCGGCAGCATAGCTTTGCGGGCAATATCAACGCGCAAACCTTGAGCGGCCATGCGACGCTCCGCGGCGATCAAGTCGGGACGACGCATCAGCATCGCTTCTGGACTGGGCAGACCGGGCAGGGGCGGTAATTGCGGAAGGTCGCGGCTCGCCTCAAGCTGAGCTTGCGGATATTCACGCAGGAGAATTTCAACGCGGCGCGACAATGCGCTTTGCTGTTGTTGACGTGAGGCAAGGCTGGCTTCGGCGCTGGCGACTGATGAACGCGCAATACGAACATCCGCTGATGTTGTCAGGCCGCTGCGAAAGCGGCGCTCTGTCAGGCGAAGCGCGCGGTTTTGCGTTTCAAGGTTACGCTGGGCGAGCTCTGATTGAAGACGGGCCTCGATTAAATCAAACCAGGCTTGGGCTGAGTTTCCAGCTATGGATAGACGCGCCGCGGCATAATCTGCGCTGCTGGCGTCATATTCTAATTCGCTGGCATTGGCCGTGTCGCGCACGCGGCCCCAGACGTCAGCTTCCCAGCTTGCGCCGATACCGGTGCTAATGCTGTTACTGTCGCCGATAAATTCATTCCCAAATTCGCTATGGCTGGCGCGTCCGGTTGCGCTAACGGCAGGACGCAGCCCTTGCGAGGCAATCGTGATGCTTTGCTCCGCAGCCTCTAAGCGTGCGCGCGCCGCCTGAATGTCAGGATTTGCGACGAGCGCTGTGTCGACAATGCGGCTAAGGGTTGGGTCATTAAAGTCCGCCACCCAATCGGTGCTGGGGAGCGCGTCCGGGACATATGCAGCCCATTTCGGCTCTGGCGGTGTCGGCGCTGCGACCTCAATAATCGTGGCGTCGGGCCGAAGACGGTCCAGTGGGTTGGACATATTTGCCCCGAACCCCGCGCAGCCCGAAAGGGTCGTCGCGCCAAGCAAAGCAATAATTGTAATCTTTGATGTCAATGTCTCTCTCATTACATCCTCCACTTAGCGGGCATAGCGAAATCTTACCGTTAGTCAACAATTATTTATCGAAAAACGATAATTTGATAAAATCTTACCCGTTTTAGTCTAGGATGCCTTCAGACACCTGCTTTGGATGCATTTATGTGCGTTAAATGTCACTCAAAGGCTTTGGCTTAATGGGTCAGGGTTTTGATCTGATCCTTTAGCGCCAATTTTTTCTTTTTCAGTTCTGATATTCGTAAATCGTCGGAGGATGGTGTTTTGAGTGCGGTTCGTATCTGCTCGTCGAGCTCGTCATGTTTGGTTTTCAGGGTTTCCAAATGCGCATTAAGGGCCATTCATTCCTCCATAATGTATTGAGATTTAACTATAGCACGAATTAAACTCTGAGTCACATTACGGTATATATAGGACTACCGATTTTCATTTGCCTTCTATATAGAGCCTGTATGGATGAGATCGAACTATCTGAAGAACAAGAATTGGCGCAAACGCTCCAGCAACTGGGTGAGCTGCGCGCGCAGCACCGTCATTTGGATGATGAAATTTCTGCGCTGCAAACAATGGGCGTGACCGACATGCTCAAAATTCAACGCATGAAGAAAACGAAGCTTGCGCTCAAAGATAAAATCCGCGTGCTAGAAGATCAGATTACGCCGGATATTATTGCGTAAACGGCATTCTTTTATGAAGGTCTGTTTTCGCCAGATACATGGCGCGATCTGCGCGCGAAATAATCTGATCTGCGCCTTGGAGAGTGTCGCATTGCGCAACGCCCCACGCTGAGCTTACAGAAATCGAACCTTTAGGGGTTTTTACGCGGCTCTCGGAAAGTCGCATCGCGAGGACATTGGCCTTTGCGCTTGCAATCTCTGCATCGGTTTTAAAAAGTAAAATGCCAAATTCATCGCCGCCAAGACGCGCCACCATATCGCAGTCGCGCACGCCGTTGAGCAAGACATCACTCACAGCGCGCAAGACTTCATCGCCTATGGCGTGGCCATGACGGTCATTGATTTGCTTAAAATCATTCAAATCGAAATATAGAACGCTAGAGGGGATATCGTATCTGTCCAAGACCGCTTGAGCGCGCTCAATTTCCCGCACAAAGGCCCGGCGATTATGAACAGGAAGCAGCGGATCAGTATCTGCGGTGAGTTCAAGTTCGCGTACTTTCTGGCGAAGCTCTTGATTCTCATGACGCAGCTTCGAGAGCTCGCTATCCTCTACGGCGTCAAATATCACTGTATTTGGCGTCGCCATAGGCGGGCTTAGCATGTCAAAGATGCGCGAATTATTCATATATTTCACCGTCATAGCGCGTCTGGGCGCCTTATAATTATCCGAGCGGTATAGCCTAAAGGGTTTAAGAAATTATTGTTCGCGGCGCAGAATTGGTGAAAAATCAACCGAAATATGGCGAAGCGAAATAAGGATTTGAAATTTTCGCCAAAAAAGCTATTAACTCTCGCTTTCTTGCGGCATTCGCGCCGCTATAGCGGAGAGCGTCATGGCAAATTCCTCATCCCCCGTCGCCATTATAATGGGCAGTACGTCCGATTGGCCGACAATGGAGCACGCAGCAAACATACTTGATGCGCTGGATGTGGCCTATGAGGCCAAAGTCGTATCCGCTCATCGCACGCCCGATCGCCTTTATGATTTTGCAAAAACAGCAAAGCGTAATGGCTTCAAAGTCATTATTGCCGGCGCAGGGGGCGCAGCGCATTTGCCTGGTATGGCCGCAGCCATGACCCCGCTCCCGGTTTTAGGCGTTCCGGTGCAAAGCAAAGCCCTCTCCGGTCTGGATAGCTTATTGTCGATTGCGCAAATGCCGGGCGGCGTTCCAGTTGGGACATTGGCCATTGGCAATAGCGGGGCGAAAAACGCCGCGCTGATGGCGGCTTCAATTTTAGCGCTCTCAGATGATGCGCTCGCGGCCCGCTTGGATGCGTGGCGCGCCGCGCAGACTGACGCTGTCGCCGAAGACCCAACCTCGTGAAGGCCGTCCTCGCGCCCGGCGCGACAATTGGCATATTAGGCGGCGGTCAACTCGGCCGAATGCTAAGCCTTGCCGCCTCGCGCCTTGGATTAGATTGCCATATATATTGCCCGGACGCAGGATCACCTGCGGCGCGCGTCTCGCGTTATGAAACGCTTGGCGCTTATGATGATTTGGACGCGATTAAACGCTTTGCCGGCGCATGCGATGTCGTGACATATGAATTTGAAAATATTCCCGCAGGCACTGCAGCACAAGCGAGCAAATATGCCGAGCTTGCTCCGGGCGCTCGCGCGCTCGAAGTCGCGCAAGACCGCCTTACGGAAAAAACCTTTTTGCGAGACAAAGCCGGCGTGAAGGTTGTGGAATTTTCTGATGTGGCCACGGTTTTTGACGCGAAACGCGCCGCGCGCCGTGTTGGATATCCTGTCATCTTAAAAACGCGCCGTTTTGGCTATGACGGCAAAGGTCAAGCGAAAGTGGACAGCGAAGCGGAGATGGACGCCGCCTTTGCCAGCATGAACGGCGCGCCCGTAATCATGGAGGCTTTCGCGCCTTTTAAACGCGAGGTCTCTATTGTCGCCGCGCGTAATCACAGCGGAGAGTTCGCCGCTTATCCGCTCATCGAAAATGAGCACCGTAATCATATTCTCCACAAAAGCATCGCCCCCGCCAGCGGTGATGATGGGGCTGCCGCGCAAATGGCCAAACGTATCATGGACGGGCTAGACTATGTCGGCGTTATGGCAACAGAGTTTTTCCAAATGGATGATGGAGCGCTCGTCGTGAATGAAATCGCCCCGCGCGTTCACAATTCCGGCCACTGGACGCAAGACGGCGGGTGCACGGATCAGTTCGAGCAGCATATCCGCGCCATCGCCGGATGGCCGCTTGGTAATGCGATGCCAAAACGTAATGTGGTTATGACAAACCTGATTGGGCGCGACGCCGCCAATTGGGAAAAGCTCGCCACCTTCCCCAATTCTCGCCTGCATATGTACGGTAAATCCGAAATGCGAGACGGCCGCAAAATGGGCCACGTCAACACGATTGGTGACGCGCTTTAGTCGCCGTAGCCAAAGTTCACACGCGGGCTCACATTTATACACCCTAGCGTGATTTATCGTGATTTGTCGTCTCGTCTCAGCACGTCTATACGCTTCCTACTGTTAATGTGAGCTGGGCACACTTGTTGCGTGCACGGCCCTAGATCGGGGGATTTCTGATGGTGAAACAGAACTCAAACAAAAAAAGTAGAACTAAGCTCGCTTTAATATGGTGCGCTTTCATTATACTCATTGGCGCAATCATATTTGCGCTGCTCAGTGCATTTGGCGCCTTGCGATTTTGGCAAGCGGAGAAAACGCCGCAAGGCGAAACGGATTTGGCCTTTGCAGCTGCTGAACTCCCCTTTGTGCACAAAGCCGATCTAGAAAATTCTCTTCCTTTTCTGGGCAGCGCAGCGCTAGACATTGATGGTGATGGCCGCGATGAGTTATTTTTGGGCGGCGGAAGCAAACAGGCCGATGCAATATTTGCGTTTCGAAATAAGAAATTTGAAAAGCTTCCCTTAAGCTTTGATAAAGGCGATGTAGATGCGACTCACGGCGCGGCGTCGCTGGATATTGATAATGACGGCGACACGGATTTATTCACCGCGCGCGAAAGCGGCGTATGGTTTCATGAAAATACAGGCGGCACATTCAACAGCGTGAAATTGCCGCTGAACTTGGCCGATAATACAACGCCGCTCTCAATAGGCTTTGGCGACATAAACAAAGATGGCCTCGCAGATATGTATGTCGCGGGATATATCAAAATTGGCCTTGTCGAAGGCGAAACAATTTTCAAAAAAGAATATGGCGGCTTTAGCTATCTGTTTCTCAATGAAGGCGATGGTCAATGGCGTGATATTTCTAAATCTGCAGGGGTCTGGCGACAGCATAATACATTTATCGGTGTTTTCGCGGATCTAGATAATGACTCCGATAGCGATCTCATCATCGCGCAGGATACGGGCCACGTCGAAATGTATTCCAATAATGGCGACATGACATTCTCGCCTATCGAAAATCCTTCGGTATATTCTTACCCTATGGGTGTTGCGGTCGGGGATTACGATAATGATGGTTTGGTTGATCTCTATTTCTCCAATGTCGGATATACTTTGCCGCCGGCAATCCTTCGCGGAGATTTAGAAAAGGAAGACCCATTTAACCCCGCCTACATGCTTTATCACAATGATGGTGGTTTGCAGTTTACAGACACATCCGAAAAAATGAATGCCGCGCGATATGGTTTTGGATGGGGCACGGTCATGGCCGATATGAATTTAGATGGCCGAGAGGATTTACTCGCCGCGCAGAATTATGCGCGCTTTCCGGTCAATGATTTGCTGGCAACATATCCCGGAAAGATTTTGCAAAATTACGGCGATACATTTCGCCCCGTAGAAGAAGTGTCTGGGGCCGAAAATCCTTTATTCGGAATCTCGCCAATTATTTCGGATTTCAACGGGGACGGTTGGCCGGATTTAGTGTGGGCAAATATTGATGGCCAGTCTCTGGCTTATGTAAATAAAGGCGGAGATCGCAATTGGATCAAAGTGCGTTTGCCGAATACGGCCCGTTCTTTGAATGCGCGCGTGATCGTAAAAAAATCTGACGGACTGTCGCAAACGAAACAAGTCATAACCTCACAAGGGATGGGCTCTGATCAGGGGCGTGATTTAATTTTTGGTCTTGGCGACGCGCAAAGCGTTGAGAGCGTTGATGTTGTTTTTCAAGACGGGATGACTAAATCCGTTTTAAAACCGGACAATAATTCAATCATCGAAATCGATCCTTCCAAATGACGGCTAATGCCTCACTAAGACTGGCCGGTTGGGCCGGTCTTCTCGGCGCTTTGCTTGTTGGAATTGGTGAGTTTTCCATGCAATTTACGCCTAATGGCGGCATTGAGGATGTTACGAATTATCTCTATTTCAATGACATCTCCGAAAGTCGGCTAAGCTTTGGTCACTTTATTGCGGTGCTGAGCGCTCCGCTCTATCTTTTGGGATATTGGTTTTTATCCAAAAATTTGGAGTCTGCCGGACGGCTTCAATCCAAAGCGTTCTTCCTCATTGGCGCATATGCCTTTGTTATCGGAACGGCGTGGATCGGGCAGAGATTTTTCCTTGCCGCGACCGTCCATGACATTGCAGCGGGCCAAGATATCCAACCTTTGCTGACGACTTTTTCCGAACACAATGAGCCTTTCGTCAATGTGCTACGTGTTGCTATGCTACTTGTCTCAATTCTTTGGATAAAACTAATCGTGTCCGGCAAGACAGCCTTCCCGAAATGGATGGCCATATTTAGCCCGATTGTTTTACTCGCGCTCATGTTTGCGCTCTATTTTTTCAACACGACATTTGGATTATATGTCTTTCCGGTGGCGATGAACGCAACCCATTTCATTATCTTTGGCCTCGCTTTGTGGACAACGCGGTCGCGTAATTTAGGCCAATGAGAGGCGTCACCATTTTACGCGCGGCGCTCTTTCTGATTTCGGGTTTCGGATGTTGGGCAGGGCTGCGACTCTCAATAGATCATGTGCAGCACGGCGAAGTCTGCCCCATGATTGGGCTTGTGCCTGCCTGTATTGTGGTCTGCCTTGGATATTTCGCGGTATTTGTTTCGGCCTTTATCATTCGCAAGCCGGCGTCGAGAGCTATATTTCTCATCGGGTGGACGCCCATATTCATCTTGGCGTTTTTGGGCGTTAGCCTAGAGCTCACAAAGGGACATATATGTCCGCCAGGACCGGCCAACATCCCGCAATGTTTTTATTCCTTGGCTATGGCTGTGTCTTGCGCCGTTTTGTTTTGGTTGCTTCGCGCAAAACTCAAAACGTCTAAGGGTTAGGCCGTCGGTTACCCTACCGCCGCCGCCAATTGGGAAAACTTGCAACATTCCCCAATTCTCGCCTGCATGTGTAAGGCAAATCCGAAATGCGCGCGGGCCGCAAAATGGGTCACGTCAATACGATTGGCGACGCGCTTTAGCATCTAAGCCTTCTCAACTGCGGTCGCTCTTGATTGAGACTGTTGAGCGGCGCGCCCCTGAGAAACGATGTTGACAGCCCTCTATATTTTAGAAGATATTTGCTCTAGAATTTTTGCATAATTCGCACAAAGCGCATCGAAAATTCACATAGGGGAGTAACATGACTAACATTAAACGTATTCTTATTACCGGAACAGCGATTGGGCTATCCATGACGATGGCCACCGCAGCACATGCAGCAGAGCCAAATGAGCGGGCAAAAGGTGTGTTCAAGCATTGGACCGCAGATCGCATTGCAGCGGCTGAGCCGCGCGATCTCGTTATCGACCATCGCGGCAAGGGCTACATCAGAGGTAAAAAAGGCAAGTTGACACCGCATGGTCATGCCGACCAACCTGAATTGACTTCGCCAGATAGCCGCGTTCGCAAGGGCGCGATCAAAATAAATGACCAAGAGACGCGCGATAACCAAGCGCCAACGGTCACGTCTAGAACACCTGCAAATGGCGCAACCATCGGAGCGAGCCAGACATTCTCGGCCGTCGTCAACGATGTTGACGGGGTGCGTGAAGTTACTTTCGAAATCACATTTGGCGGGCAGACTTATACATTTGCGGGAAATAATGTCGGTAATAATACGTGGCAGACGACTGTTGACGGATTCACGAATGGCGCAGGTAGCTGGCGCGTAATTTCGCGCGATAACGTAAAGCGCAGAGGCGGGAATACTGGCTCAACAAATTCATATAATTTCACAGTTGAAGGCGGCGGCAATCCTGGCGGCGGCGGCGACGTTGTCGTCAATTCGCGCTGGACGCAAGGCGGAGCGATTCAAACCGCGGCGGGACGTTTGCTTTATGAAATGCCAAATAATGGCGGGTGGTCATCCTATGTGTGCTCAGGCACAGTGACGACGGATGGCGTAACAGGACGCTCTATCATTATCACAGCAGCGCATTGCGTTTATGATGATGCCGATGCGTCTTTCGCGCGCAATGTTTTGTTTATTCCAAACCAAGATCAAACAACAGGAACGGCAACGGACTCCAATTGCACTAATGATCCGCTAGGCTGCTGGGCACCGGAATTCGGTGTTGTCGAGCAAAATTGGACGACGAGTGTATTCCCAAACAACATTCCATGGGACTATGCCTATTATGTTGTTGGTGATACGGGCAACCATTCCGGTAACGGGACAGGCGGCGCTTTGGACGCGGTCACAGGATCATTTGACGTCAGCTTTAGCGCGCCAAATGTCGATGACGGTCAGGCTGGACCAGCTTCGCTCGATTGGACGCACGCACTTGGATATTCCTATTCCGATGATCCGTTCTTCATGCATTCTGCTGAGGATATGACAACTGAAGGCGCGGATAATTGGTGGCTTCCGTCCAGTCAGCTTTCGGGCGGTTCATCCGGCGGCCCATGGATTCAGCCGATGAATGAAAGCACAGGAACCGGGCCTTTAATGTCTGTAAACTCTTGGGGCTTTACGACATCTGACGGCATGGCGGGTCCATTCTTGAACGGCACAACGGCTGAATGTCTGTTTGATGCCGCAAAAACGGGCAATCTAGGACTGAGTGGCAATCCCGATGGGCAGCAAGGTCTTGTCGTTGATCCCGCGACCTGCGGCAGTACAGGGCCAACAAATAATGCTCCAACCGCAAGCTTCACGGATAATTGCACGGACTTAAACTGTAGCTTTACAGATGGATCATCCGACAGTGACGGTAGCGTGGTTTCACGGTCATGGAATTTTGGTGATGGCGCAACGTCGTCAAGCACAAATCCATCCCATAGCTACAGTTCTGCGGGAACTTACACGGTCAGTTTGACTGTCACGGATGATGATGGCGCTTCAAATAGCACAAGCCGTAATGTGACATTAACTGATGGCGCAACGGGCGGCGGCGTATCGCTGGCCTCTGTCTCGGCGTATAAAGTCAAAGGTAAGAAGCGCTGGGACTATAGCTGGTCTGGTGCGGCGACAAGTAATGTCGATATTTATCTCGACGGAAATCTCGTCGCTTCGACGGCTAATGACGGGGCCTATACGCTAACATCAAACCAAAAAGGCGGCGGTACGCACAGCCATCAGGTTTGCGAAGCTGGAACGTCTAATTGCTCTGATGTCGTGACATCAACATTTTAAACTAAAGAAAAACTAGTGAGATTGGCCGGGTTTTACCCGGCCTTTTTTGTGTTTTGGAGTGAATATATTCTGGGATTTAAACTCTCTGAATATGTACTCTACCGTCGCCGCCATCTTTTCTTGCGTCCGCCGCCATAGCGCAGACGTCCTAAAATACTTGCAGGGTCAGGGAGTTTGCTTGTGACTTTACGAGCGCGGGCTTTGACTTTTTCGAACTGCATGACGTTTTCGATGCGGTTATCTAAAAAGGCGCGGGCCTCTGATTTGTCTTCGCTTGTATCGGACAGCCAGATCGGCGTGGTGGAGCCAATGACAGCGGAGAGAACGGTGCGTTTGGAATAGAAATTCGCATCAGTCGACGTATCGCCAATCGTGCGCCAAATGGTGTCGGCTGCGGCCCAGAGACTGCGCGGACCAGCAGTTCCTGCGCTGGGTAAGGATAGGCGCGAGAGTGCACGACGGGCAGCATCTTCATGCGGGCCAATCGCCTCCATACGGGCAATGACGCCTTGCGTGACGCGCTCGCGGATTTTCATGCTCGGCAAATCCATAGCTGCGATTGCGTCTGCGGCTTTAGCGTCGCAGCGCGCAGTCCAGAATGTAATAAGCTCAGCCGGGCCGCCGGGGAAATATAATTTCTCGGCGCCTTCGGGCAGGCCTGCAGAGGCGACAGCTTCGCGTAATGTCTTGCTCGTCCAGCCTTCAAATCCAGCAATAGGAAGCGCGGCCTCTAGGATGGAGAGGCGAGCGATTTCAGATGGATCATGCTTTGATTGTTCTTGGGGTTTTGTCTTGGTCATACCACTCTATACGCGCCGCGCGCGCAAAAGTCTCTATGACGATTTGATGCGCCCAAAAGAGATCAGCGTTTTTAGCCCCTTAAGCCCGCCGGACAATATGCCGTGACGGAACAGCTTTGACGCGCCCCAAATCACAAGGATAGTGGAGGCGAGCAGGATAAAGGCCGAGAGCCAAATTTCCCATAGCGGCGGATCATTGGGCAAACGCATGAGTATCGCAAAAGGCGCGCTGACCGGAATGAAACTGGCGGCTTTGATGAGCCCGCTATCGGGATTGCTAATGCCGGTGCTCACGACAAATAGACACATGGTCAGCATGAGTAGGACCGGCGTCACCAGAGTCTGCGCGTCTTGCATCGACTCGGCCAAACTGCCGAGCGCCATGAAAAGCGAGCCGTAAAATAGATAACCGAGGATAAAGAAGCAAATAAAGGTAATAATCATGCCCGGCGTAACACTTCCTGCTAGAGCACTGCTTATCGCGGGGTCTCCCAGAACTATGAGTAAAAATATACCAATACCTCCCATAATCACCCAAGGTAACATTGAAGCCACAGTTAGCGCGGCAACACCAAGTAATTTACCAAATAGAATTTCAGTAAATCGCGTGCTGGCGAGCATCATTTCGAGCGCTTTATTGACCTTTTCTTCAACCATGCTCATCAGGAGCATGTATGCCCCTGAAAATACGGTCAGCCAGAGAAAGAACGATAGACCCGCCGCTAGAAAATAAGGGACTCGGTCGGCCAAAGTTACGGTTTGTCCGCCGCCATCAACTGTGACTTTTTTGAACGGGTTAATCAGTGTTACAGCAGGATACTTGTTGTAGGCATCTGAATATCCTTGGCGCGTTAATCCTGTTTCTCCAAAGTATTTGTCCAAATTATCACGCCGTAAAATTCGGTTAGCGTTATTAATCAACCCTTCAAAGCCCGGGCGGTCCGAATAAAATCGCGCTTCCGGCGTTCCTGCATTATCTTTGATTTCCAATATACCGTCTAGGCGCTGTCCATTCGGTGTAGTTTTTTCACCTGATAGATAGGGTTTAATATCCTCAGAGGTTAAATCTTCAATGTCCAGAATGACTAATGTGGGCGGGGTTTCTGGCAGGCGTGCAGCCAGATCCGGACTTATGGATTGTAAATAGGTTTTTCCCGCTTCTGGCCCGTCATTTTCAAGTTTAGTCTCTAGGGTCGCAAATTGCTCAGGTGTCATGACAAATTTTGCACCCAGTTTGATTTTTTCAGACTCGAGCCAATCCTGCCGGTCATTCACATCCTCAATGATTAATTGCTCATAGCGGCCTGTCTCGTCCAAAATGGAAACATAACGCGTCGGCTCTGCGCTATTGGCGATGCTAATACCCAGCGTGCCGAGAATGATGCCGATCACGGGGCCAAGGACGGTAATCCAGAATCCGAGCGTGCGAACATAGCCGAGAAAATCGCGGCGGGCGATGAGGGCGATACGGCGTAAATTCATGCTGTTGTCTCCTCGCCGCGCGCCACATCTGCGCCAACCATTGATACGAAGGCATCATGTAGGCTTGGCATTTCTGGTTCAAACCGCAAAAGCGGCGCGCCGCTATCAATGCAGGCTTTCAGGACGTGTTGGCTATCGGCTTCATCTTTCAGGGTCAGGTGATAAACCCCGTCGCCTTCATCGGTCATATGTTTGGCCATCGGGGAAAGCCACTGCGCCGCGTTGTCTGCGGCAGTTTGCAATCTAATTTGCGTTTCGGCTTTAGCTAGCGCTGCATCGACTGTTCCATCAAAGACTTTCGCGCCATTGCTCATCAGGACGATGCGATCACAGAGGCGCTCGGCATGTTCCATGACATGGGTGGAGAAAATGATTGTGCGTCCGCGCGCGGCGATACCGCGAATAATATCTTCGAGAACTTTTTGGTTCACAGGGTCGAGGCCGGAGAACGGCTCATCGAGAACAAGCAATTCGGGATCATGGGCGATGGCCGCAATGAGCTGGACTTTCTGCGCCATGCCTTTGGAGAGTGATTTGACCTTGGATTTTTTCGCTTCGCCAATGCCGTATTCATCCATCATTTCGTCGGCGCGCCGAAACGCGTCTTTGCCCTTCATCCCGTTAAGCCGCGCCATATGGGCGATTGCGCCGCGCGCCGTGCTTTTGCGGTATAGCCCGCGTTCTTCGGGCAAAAAGCCGACGCGGCCAAAGGCGGCGGGGCCGGGGGCTGCGCCAAATAATTTCGCGCTGCCGCTATCGGGCGGTAATATGCCAAGCGCCATACGCAGAGTTGAGGTTTTGCCCGCGCCGTTAGGGCCAAGAAAGCCAACAATTTCGCCTTCGCCAACGCTCATGGAGACGTGGTCAACGGCGGTTTTTTTACCAAAGCGTTTCGTGAGGTCGGTGAGTTCTAAAGGAGGCGTGCTCATACGCTATGGCTATCACTGCGAGCGTAACGATACAATTAATTCCAAAAAACAATCTCGACAAACATTTAAGGGCGACCCTGCAAAGCAGCGCCGCCCTTAATCATCGCCAAAGACGATCCGAAGCTAGTTCAGATTGCGTCGTGTCGGGTTGGCGATCGCCTTGACCGTGCTTCCGCGGCGCCGTGATGGCTGATACGCAGAGTTGCAGTGGGTTTGGCAATAGGGATTAGAGTCCAATGTGTTGCGGCCACAAAAGCGAAATTCGGGATCGCCCGGATCACCGATGGGCCATTTACATGTGCTCTCATCAATTGTCAGGATCGTGGCATATTCACCCGTATCCAGCTTTTTCGCTTTGAGGGGCTGCGCCGTAATGATGTGGCGCTGAGCCGGCGCGCTGGGGGCCGGACGCGGCGTGCGCGGCGTCGTGGTCCTTGGCGCGCTGGCCGTTGCGCGCGGTGCGCTCGGCTTTTTACGCGAAGGGCGCGACGGCGTTGCACGGCCAGACAGGCCCAGACGATGCACTTTGCCGATCACAGCATTGCGGGTTACGCCGCCGAGCTGCTTTGCGATTTGGCTTGCGGA
>CALLBH010000047.1 GCA_938001945.1 uncultured Robiginitomaculum sp. | reverse complement strand
GAGAACTCTTCGGCAAGCTCAATCGACGTGCCAGCCATTTCGGCGGCCACGCGGTTAAAGGCCAATTCAACTGACATACCGGATTCGACACAAATCAAGAGCAAGTCCAGCGCATCCGGGAAAGCCGGCATGATGCTGTCTTGGCGTTTTTTACCTGCGTTCTTCAGATAAATGCCCGGCAGATAATATCCAAATAAGGTCGCCCCCATGGTCATGAACGCGCCTTTACCAAATGAATATTCCTTTGGATTGATCAAAATGCAATATGTGAAGGCCAAAACGAAAAACGCAATCGGCAAGGCCATACGAAAAAAGTAGAACATTTGCACAGGACGCTGCCCGCGAAAGCCACCTTGCATTAATTTATCCCGTAAATCCGGAGCAGCTAGCAAGCGCTCCAAGGACAGACCCGCAACAATTCTGTTGACGAGGCCTTTGCTGTCTGTGCGCAATCCACCCGCCGCATTTAGGTTATCAAGCCGGTCGCGTTTCATCACATCGCGTTCTGATGTGACCATCTTCATGCGTTTTTTCTGTTTATCGCCAGAGAGCATGGGCGAAACGATCGTGTAAATCGTTGCGACAATCAACAATGCAATGCCTCCTGCGAGGACATTTGCGAACATAGCTGCACTTTCAGGATTCATAATTGCAGCCTTTCTAGAACTTGAAGTTAATCATTTTGCGCATGACGAAAATACCGGCCATCATCATGCCTGCCCCGATCATCAGATTTCTGTGACCTGTGCTGGTGGTGTAAAGCTCAACCATGTAATCCGGTGATACAATCGTCACGAGGATCATCACGCCGGGAGGCAAGACGCCAATAATGATTGCCGAAGCTTTAGCCTCAGCCGCAAGGGCTTTAATTTTTTCACGCAATAATTTGCGGCCCCGAAGGACATTTGCCAGATTGGCGAGGGCTTCACCCAAATTACCACCTGTCGAGCGCTGAATATTTAAAACGGTCGCAAAGAATTTCACTTCGGAGAGCGGCATGCGATCATACATACGATCAAGGCAGGTTTCAATTGGAACGCCAACGGCCTCGGCTTCAACAACGCGCGCAAATTCTTCACGGATAGGCTCGGGAGACTCATGCGCGATGATTTTTAAGCAGTCGCCGAGCGGCAGACCGGTGCGCACGCCGCGAACAATGATTTCCATAGCATCGGCAAAGCTTGAGGTAAATTTTGCCTGACGCCGCTTAATCATTAAGCTAAGTATCCAGCGCGGAAGTCCAAATCCGACAATGATTGCAATGCCCGCAACTTGCCAAATCACAAGTCCGAAAACGAGCGCAATCGCCCCGCAAGCCGCGCCAATCGCAAGAGATACAATCATAAACGTTTGCGGCGTCATCGTTAGGTTCGCTTGAATGAGTTTAGCTTTCAGCGTTTTACGCGCTTTCTCACTATCTTTTGTTTTAGCCTCAATATCGCCAAGACTGGCTTCGACTTGTTTTCGGCGTAGAGAGTTTTCATCCCCGCCTTTCATAAAACTAAACAAACCGCCTTTTGGTTTTTCCCCCCGCGTGGCGGCGACCATATTTTGACGCTTTTTTGACGCTCCACTCGGACCGCCCATGATTAGCATTGCGAGCAGGATAAACATCCCGCCGCCTGCTATCATTGCCATCATTTGTGGATCCATTGTCGTGTCCTAACTTCCGGCTGCATCCAGCGCTTCGGCCAGATCTTTTTCAAGATTAAAGTAACGCGCGCGATCCCAGAAATTTGGACGGGCAATACCTGTCGATTTGTGCGCGCCAATGATCTTGCCATTCGCGTCTTCGCCTTCGATTTCATATGAAATCAAATCTTGGGTCACGACGACTTCGCCTTCCATACCGATAACTTCGGTAATTTTTGTGATACGGCGAGACCCATCACGCATACGCATGGCCTGAACGATCACGTCAACAGAGCCGGTAATCATCTCGCGGATGGTTTTCATCGGCAGGTTAAATCCGCCCATCGTAATCATAGACTCCATCCGAGACAGAGCTTCGCGCGGGGAATTGGCATGGAGCGTTCCCATTGAGCCATCATGGCCCGTATTCATAGCTTGCAACAAATCGAAGGCTTCGGGGCCACGCACCTCACCCACGATAATACGTTCAGGACGCATCCGCAGACAGTTTTTGACAAGGTCTGTCATGGTGACTTTACCCTTGCCTTCAAGGTTAGGCGGGCGTGTTTCAAGACGCACAACATGCGGCTGCTGGAGCTGCAATTCTGCCGAGTCTTCGCAGGTAATAATACGCTCATCCGGGTGGATGAAAGCGGTCAAACAGTTGAGCAATGTTGTCTTACCCGAACCCGTACCGCCGGAGATGAGAACATTACAGCGACACGCGCCAATAATGGATAGAACCTTCGCGCCAGCCGGAGAGATTGAATTAAATCCAACCAAGTGATCCAGTGTAAGCTTGTCGCGTTTAAATTTACGAATGGTGAGCGTCGGGCCATCAATAGCGAGCGGCGGCGCGATAACATTGACACGTGAGCCATCAAGCAAGCGCGCGTCACAAATTGGGCTCGCTTCATCAACGCGGCGACCCACTTGGGACACGATACGCTGACAGATATTCATGAGCTGCTGGTTGTCGCGGAACCGAATATTGGTCTTCTCCATGCGACCATCGACTTCGATAAAGACATGTTTCGCGCCATTGACCATGATATCGGCGATATCATCGCGCGCCAAAAGCGGCTCTAGCGGGCCATAACCGAGAATATCATCGCAGATTTCAGTGATGAGTTGATTTTGCTCAGAAACAGACAGGCGAACGTTACGGATGGCGATGATTTCATCGACGATGGTGCGAATTTCTTCGCGCGCACGGTCCGGCTCCATGCCAGCCAAAGCCGAAACATCAATTGTTTCAAACAAGGCATTAAAGATTGTCGCCTTGGTTTCATAATAGGTATCGCTGCTACCTCCGCCCGGTGTGCTCGGCGGTGCAGGCGTGAGTTGCGTCTCTTTTTTAGACGCCTTCGCAGGCTTCGCCGCAGCGGGCGCTGCAGTATCAGGCTGTTTTAAAGCCGCATTATTTTCGGAGCGTTTTCCAAACATTTATGAGCCTATGATTTCTTCAGCAATTTATTGATGAGAGATGAGCCGCCTTTAGATTTACCTTTTACGCCGCCCTTCATGCCGCTTCCGTCCATATGTCCGGTGCGAATGCGGTGCGCCAGAACAGCCAAACCGTCGACAGCTTTACTATCCGATTTCATCTCGGAGAGCATTTTGCCATCGTTAGAGGCTGTCGCGTAAAGCACAGGCTCATAAGGCAATACGAGAGCAGGCTCTACGCCCAAAGCCGAAGCGAAATCTTTAACAGGGATTTCCGGAGTTTTTGGCACGCCCGTTTTATTCATAACGATAATCGGCGCAGCGTCATTTGGACGTTCAGCACGTAAATACTCGATGAGGTTTTTCGCGTTGCGCAAATTAGCCAGATCCGGTGTTACCGTAATCACGATATCATCAGCAGATTTCAAAACGTTCGCACTCCACTGTGTCCAATTATGCGGCATGTCCAAAATCGTCATCGGTGAAATTTTGCGAACGCCATCGACAATCGCTTCATAAGCTTCAGTCGACTCCATGCCCGCATTATTTAATGAAGCCGCAGCAGGCAGCAACGATAATGTCGGTGTGTGGCGCAACATGATGCGATCCAGCAATGTTTCATCAAGACGGTCCGGAGACGCTAGAGCCTCTTCGAGGCCTTGAACGCTGTCATAATTGAAATCGAGGCCCGTGGTTCCCCAGCTTGCATCAAGATCAACCAGCGCTGTTTCTTGATTGTGGCGTGAGGACATAATCCACGCAATGTTGTGCGCAAGTGTTGAGCTACCGACTCCGCCCTTCGCGCCAAAGAAAGCACAAACGCGGCCGGTAAACGGCTTGTCTGGATCAATATAAAGATCAGCCATTGAACGGATAAGGGTCAAAGGATGGAATGGCGGAACAAGATATTCTGAAACGCCTTTATCCATTAATTCACGATACAAACGAATATCATTAGCCGCGCCAATAACGACGACCTTTGTGCCTGCGTCACATACACTTGCAAGGCTTTCCAACTGAGCGAATAGCTCTGGGCCGCGCATGCCTGTTTCAATCAAAATCAGGCTTGGCGTATTTTCATTGTGATAAAAGTCTACAGCTGCCGGAAGGCCGCCCATATAGACTTTCAAATTCGTGCGGTTCATGCGCCAGTCGCGCGTCGTCGCTTGGACTGCGCCTGCCGTTTCAGGGCGTTCGCAAAATGCGTGAATAGAGATTGCAGGAAGAGCCACTTCTCCGCCGTCGCGAGAATTTTCCGGAGCGGCGTGAGACATAACTGCAGCAGCGGTCTGCATTTGAGGCTGCATACCCATTTGTGGCTGTATGCCGGGCTGAGGTTGCATCTGCGGCTGCATACCGGGCTGCGGCTGATGCTGAGCAGGTTGATATTGCGGCTGAACAGGCAGGCCTTGCTGCGGCGCGCCCATAGGCGTTGGCGCGGCCATTGGCGCAGGAGCCGCCATCGGACGCGGCGCGCCCATCGGTGTGGGGGCGCGCATTGGCGCGCCATGCTGCGGCGGCATCCCTTGCGGTGCGTTCATCTGTGGCTGCATATGCTGTACCGGCTGCGGGTAACCTTGCGGCGCAACGGCTTGGGGCATAATCCGCTGATGTTGGGGTTGCATCTGCGGCTGCCCGGGGTGACCGGGCGCAGCAACGGGAGCCCCATGGGCCAGAGGAACCGGAGCTTGCGGAGCCGCATCGCCTTTGGATTTCTTTTTTAGCCAGCTTTTCATAACGTCTTTGTCCTGAAGTCAGTCTATTCGGAAGAGGAAAGTTCTTGGCGAGGAGGCACAGCCGATGAAGGGCTTTCGCCTTTCACATAGGCATCCACGCCATTGATGCGGCGTTCCGCAATCGCCGGATCTGAACCATAGCCATCTAAAATTTGCGCCGGGTCATTGACCATCACCGCAAAATTAGATTGAGCCGCGCATCCAAAATTCGGATAGGCTTGGTTATTATATGTGCGCGTTAGATCACTATTCACCGCGCAATCCATCGGCATAACGGCAAGACGGCGATAAGATAAAACGATTGGTGCCGGAGCGCCAAATCGAGCTTGATACTGTCCAGACTGCATGGGCGCGCCGGATAGACCCGCATTCATCATCATTTTTTGGATTTCGCCTTGCGCCTGACCTAAGGCAGGGCTGCCGGCCATGGTGCTTGGTACGTTAAGATATAATCCGCTGCCTGCTCCATTTTGAGCGAAGCTATTGATAAAGCCGCCCAAAGCTGCGCGATCGCGCGCCGACAGATTCATACCGTCGGGGCGAATATAAATTTCCATACGTTCAATCGTCTCGGCGACGCGAACTTTGTGATGCTCGTCATATGGCGCGCGGGCGTCTTGATAGGTCGAGCACGCCGGCAAAATAGCCGCCGCGACCAATCCAAGGGTAATCAGTTTTGTTTTCATCATCATATCCTTTGCCTATTCGACCACGTGACCATAGGGGCCCTGTAAAGAGCGGCCTGAGGTATTGGCGCCGGGGCGCGCGTAAACTTTATTAAAGCGGTTCAGTAAAACAGCTTCGCGATCACCAGGAGGCGTAAATCCATCCAGAGGCGTCGTCAGATTATCAGGATGAGTGCTATCGACCAGATAAGGCGTCACGATCACAACAAGCTCTGTTTGGCTTGTGAGTTCATCACGGTTCCTAAAGAGCGCGCCGACACCCGGCACATCTTTAAGTCCTGGCGTTCCATCAACGGATTGACGGGCTTCTTCGCGGATGAGGCCCGCAATCACCAAGCTCTTACCGGCAGGAAGCTCGACAACTGTATTAGCTTTACGTGTGCGAATACCCAAAATATCTGAGGATTGTCCGCCTGTTTCAAAGCTATTTTCATTTGTCGGCTCTGATACTTCAGTCGAGATATTGAGCGAGATACGTCCCTCGGAGAGCACAACTGGCGTAAAGCCGAGCGACACGCCGTAAGGCTTAAATGTAAAGCTGCGCTGCACTTGCCCAAATTGGTCCGTATAGACATTAGAGAGGAGTGGGAACTCACCACCGGACTGGAAATTCGCAGTTTCGCCGGAGATTGCAACCAATGTCGGCTCAGCCTTTGTGCGCACAAGGCCCACACGCTCAAGCGCTTGGAACGCGCCCGTTAGAGAATTAATCGCGCCGCCGCCGGAATTAAGCCAGCTAAAGCTACTTGAGAGGCCCGCGCCTGTTGCAAGACCTGCATTAGATGACAAAGCCACCATGCCGTCACCGATTTGCGCGGCCGAAGAAAGATCAATACCCATTTGTTTCGTCACGCTACGCTGCATCTCAACAATGCGCACTTTGAGCATGACCTGATCACGGCCTTGAATCGCCATTAGATTGACAATTTTACCTTTTTCACCACCGGTCTCTTCGTCGAGCCATAGTTCGGCTAATTGATTGATTTTGTCGGCTTCTGATGCACTCGGCACCGGGCCGGACAATATAATGTTGTTGTTTACAGCTTGAACTGTAACCTGGCTGTCCGGCGAATGACGCCCTATAAGCTCAACAAGTCCGTCAACATCACGTTCAACGCGGATTTCTAGGCTCACAATTTCAGCGCCGTCATGACCGTAGACATAGGCATTGGCTTGACCGGGCTTGCGACCAACCAGCATCACGCGATGTGATGTATGAACAATGCCTTCGACGACTTCCGGATCAGAAATGATAATATCCATCATCTCTTGCGGCAATTCGACGACTGTTGACTTGCCATAAGGCAATACAATTGTACGCGAACGGGTGCTTTCACCCGGGGATTGAATATTCGCATATCCATACGTGCTGTTGGCTTGTGCCGTAGTCGTCATCGGCGCTGGCGCGCCGATCATTAACGCGGCGCCAAGCGCTATCGCACTGACTTTAGTGAGTGTTTTGATCATCTTAGCGACCTCCCAACGTCACAACTTCGGCTTCGCCGCGGCGGTACACCTTCATCGTCACGACTTTGTCTTCTGTTTTAGCATCGACCAATGCAGCGCTTGGAACGCCGCGGCGGCCTGCGCCGTTCATGGGGCGAAGCACAAGTGAAATATCACCTGTCGGCTGGCTCATTGTGATTTGTTCAGCGTCAGCTCGGTTAAGCTCGAGAAGCGCTTGACCACCCAATACATAGGGCGAACCGTCTGGACCTTTTGCATATGTCTGATCAATCGACAGCACATGCACATTTTCAAAAATTGTTTCCGTGACGTAACCGCCGCCGGATTCGCCAGTTAAGCGGCGCGTCAGCATAATATCAACGCGGTCACCCGGATTGATGAAGCCACTTGCCGCAGCATCTGTTGTAATGCGGATTGAAACAGCCACCGTGCCTGGCTTTAGAAACGCAGCCATAACTGACTTATCGCCGGGCTTAACAAGCTTGCGGGCCGTCATGGGCTCACCGGCAGCGATTTCAATGCGAACAACGCTATTCGTCCAGTCTTCGATCGCTGTTGGGAAAGCGTCTTGGTCAATGAATGCGGGATCAACAGCATCTGCTGGCCATTTACGCCATTCGAGCATTTCAGGCTTAACGCGCGTTCCGCGCGGCAAGAGCTGGATCGGCACAAGAATGTGCGACATCTCGACTTCTTTGATAATCGTCTGCGGCTGCGCCTGTACGACAGGCGCGGCAACGGGAACTGTGCCCATTTTCTTAATCTGCAAAAATGCGAAGCCACCAAGAACGATCAGCCCGCCAAGTAGCGCTATGCGTTTTACGTCCATGTTAGAATCCCCCAAATGAAATCGGTCTATTAGATATAGTTAACGCCCTATTCGATAAGGCATGGTTAACGCGGAGTTTAATGTGTCGTTTTTTTTCGTTTTGTGCTGCTTTTCGCAAATAAAGCTGTCCGATGTGTCCATAACGGCATCAATTCGCCTCTATCCCAGCGCAGCCGCTTGGAAAATCATGAAATTTGGAAGGGCTGACATGCCCGCAACGGCCAATGCGATGCCGTAAGGTATCTTTTTCTCATCCCGCAGTAATCGGTGCACCCATCCGGTGGTGCGCACGCGCTGCGGTAGGCTATGGCGCGTAAAAACAATAAGAAGTGTCAAAAGGCCGCCCCAAATCGCTACATTTACGCCGTAAACAAGCAAATCGGCCGGTTGGCACCACAGGGCCGTCGCCGCAAAGAGCTTCGCGTCACCTCCGCCCAGCCAGCGCATGGCAAACATGCCCATCATCACAATAAGTGATCCAAACCCGCATATTAAGTGCCACCCAATGTCCGTCCATCCATATCCGACAAATGGGACAACGACGCAAAAGGCTCCAATCAGATACAGGCTAATCCAATTTGGAATCGTATAGCTGGTGAGATCTTTATAGGCCGCCATCAACATGGCCGCGCCAAATAGAGCAAGTATAAGAATAGTCATAGACATGGCGCGATCCTAAAATTTAGAGGCCGCCCAGCCCGCAATTGTAAAGAGCTGTGGCGCAAATATTTGATCAATCGCTAAACAAGAAGGGTTAAAACCGCTTTAAAGGCCACAACTCTTAGTCTTAAAACGAAAAAACCGCCCCATGTGGGACGGCTTTTCCTTAGGTCGTGTGCGGCGTTAAATACGCCGCATTTGAACTTATGGAGTTTCTGAGAAGTTACCAGCGCCTGCAGTTTCAACTTCTTGAGCGATGTTGTTAAACTGGTCAGAAAGTGTGTTACCAAGTAGGCCACCCGCAGCGATGATGCCGACAGCGATCAAAGCAGCGATAAGACCATATTCAATGGCTGTTGCACCGGACTCGTCAGCGACGAATGATTTCATAAATTTTTGCATTTTGTACTCCCATACATTTAGTCAATGAACGAGGGGTCATTCCCTCAGTCCCAACCCGTATAAGCGCCACGCGTTACCCTCACGCTAAAAGACATGGTCAAAATTTCGTAAATATTTGGGCGAAAGAATTGCCCCTATATATAGTGAGCGATTTGGGCCATTTGATCAAAAAGATTTGAGTAATTTCAAATTTATAGCTGCATGATCCTCTATTATACCGCGCAGCGCGCCAATCGCGTATATTTTGTAAACATTTCGTTCACCGTATTACTCTAACCAAGGTGATGAATATCTATGGATTAGGGTAAAAACATGAAAAACGCTGTTTCAAAACTATCTTGCGCGGCACTTATATTCGGCGGTGCAGCATTTGTAACACCGACAGCCACCGCAGGCGAAACTGTTACGATGGATAGAACGCATGTTTTAAAACTTCCGCGTCCGGCAAGCGCCGTTCTGGTTGGAAATCCTGATATTGCAGATGTCTCTGTATTTAGTGACGACACATTATTCTTGATGGGTCGCGGGTTTGGTCAAACAGATCTTTTGGTCTTAGACGCCCAAGGCGAAGTTATCCTGCAAACCGATGTCAATGTTGTGAGCGCCAGATCACCGCGAAACGTCACAATGATTACAGGCAGCACGGAGCGTAATACATTTCATTGCCAACCTTATTGCCGCCCTGCTCCCGTCAAAGGCGATGACCCAAGCTTTGTTGGTAAATTTGAAGCGTCCGGCGCGACAGCGCAGTCTCCTAATGCAACGCAGAGCGTTCCGGCCCAAGCTGGCGGGTCGACGTCCGGCGCGGTCACGGGTCAACC
>CALLBH010000046.1 GCA_938001945.1 uncultured Robiginitomaculum sp. | reverse complement strand
TCACCGGGAACCGCTTCGTAACGCAGCTCTTGGGTCGCGCCGATTTCGCTCATATAATAGGCCGTTGCGATCGTTGATTTGACGTCGCGATAGCCTTTGTGAAGCTCGCTCGCGCCGTCCGCATAAGCCGCCGCATCAAATGCCGCCAAAGCCGTATTTTGCGCCTCGGCTGATAATTCCGCAAAGCCGCGTTCGCCTTGACCTAGCGCGCTGTTCACGCCGTCAACCACAGCGCGCCAGCCGGCCCGTCCTTCTGGCGTTGCCCATTCAGAGGCGAGGTTTTGAATAACATCGGGTACGCCTGCGGCAACTGCACCGGGCGTATCTGTGTCGGGAATGATGGTGTTGGCCAATGCGCCGATGATCGCCATTTCACGACTCGAGAAAAACTCGCCCGTTTTGGCAAAACTATCGCCCGACGGCCCGCTGGATTTTGGCGCGGCTTTTTCTCCGCACGCTACTAATGCGCTGCTTGCGCCCACAGCCAAAAGGCCTTCATCATATCGCGACGATCCATGACGTCTCCCCTGTGATTTTGGCGTCTGCGTTTTCGCTAATGACACCGCTGTCATATCTATGACGCGTCAGGCAAGGTTAGGCAAGAGAGCGCGTAAAATTTTAAGGCATCCCCTCACCGCGATAGGCTTCAATGACATCATAAAATTCGCGCGCGGTTAAGTCGATGCTGTCTGCTTTCGCGCTGTCTTTGATGCGGCTAAGTGTTTGCGTTCCGATAATCGGCAAAACAGATGCGGGGTGACGCAGCGTAAAGGCGAGCGCGATATTTGCGGGCGTCGTGTTATAAATCTTAGCTAGATCATCGACAGCTGCTTTTACGCGCGCAAACTTATCTTTATCAAATTTTTCGTTATTCTGACCCGTCGCCAAATCGCCGCGCGCAAGCGGTGACCACGCCATCATCGTCATACCCCGCTCTTGGCACTGATCAAAAATACCGTCCGTTATTGGGTCTTGGCACAGCGCAGAGAATTCATTTTGATGCACAATCAGATCATTTTTCATACTCGATTGAAGCGCGCGGCCTTGCGCATCCGTAAAATTAGAGACGCCCACATATCGCGTCTTGCCGCTCTCAATGAAACTATCTAGCGCGCGGCCTGCCTCCTCAAATGAAGTGGAAATATCTGGGCGGTGAATAAGAAACAAATCAACATGGTCGGTATTTAGCCGCGTCAATGAACGCTCCAGCGCGCCCGTTAAATAATCATAAGTGCTGTCATAGGGCCGCGGCGGAATGATGCCGCCTTTGGTGACCAAAACCATTTGGTCGCGCAATGCGGGCGCAGCCTTCAACATCTCCCCCATCACCGCCTCGGCTTCGCCAAAGCCATTATCTTGATCCGTATATTTTGACGGCTCGCTAAAGCCGTAAATATCGGCCGTATCGATTAAATTCATCCCGACAGACAACGCTGTTTCAATTTTTTCCTGCGCCTGCTTCGGCGTGCTTTGCGACAAACGCCAGCAGCCATAGCCGATGCGGCCCACGGATAAGTCTGACGTTCCAAGTTTGAGTGTTTTCATAGGGCGCTTATAAAACCCTCATACCACATGGGAAGCCCAATATGCCGTGACTGATAAAATTTAGGCTCTGTCTCAATTTGACACATTCTTGCCATTTTGTAATGTTCAAAACTAATTTAGGCGGGCTGTCCTTGCCCGTGATCCTGGGGGATTTATGAGACTATTACATCTATGTTTAGGCGCGGCGCTAATTGGTTTGGCGGCATGTAACTCGGCGACAAGTAAAGAAGTCGACGCGGATACAATCAAAACACTCGCGGTAACGGGCGTTGGCGAGATCGAAGTCATGCCGGATAGTTTTGTAATATCCGGCGCAGTCATCAAGCAGAAGCCCACGACCACCGAAGCGATGAACGCCGTGGCCGAAGTCATCAACACGGCCCAAGATACGCTGCCAAAACTCTCCGGCATGAAAGACGCTGAATTTAGCTTTGCCACAGTCAACACGAACGGCGTCAAAGACCCCGAATGCTTGCTGTTTAACCAAGAAGCCAATCGCACGAATTCAACGCTTCGGGAGGGCGAGCGCCGCGTGAAGCTGAAAGTCTGTGAGGATGTCACCCAACAAGCCAGTGTGACCTTTACCTTTACGGGCGCGCCCGTTGATTTAGCAGGTACAGCAATTTCAAAACTGTCCGAGTCTGGCGCAGTGCGCGTACGCCTCAATGGTTACCGCGTGTCCAATATTGAAGAGATTGAATTGCAAGCGGGCGAGCGCGCTATCCAAAATGCGCGCGACAAAGCGGATCGCATGGCGGACGCTGCGGGTTCGACCATTAAAGGCGTTCTAAATTTGAACAGCTATCAGCCGACCTATAACCAACAAGCCGCCACGGCCCCGCGCGTCCAAACCAGCGGCGCAGGCGAATCGGGCCGCATATTAGAGGATGATGACGGCCCCAAAGACGTAACTGAAATGAACCTTACTCCCGGCCCGCAAGTTATCTCTGCTCGCGTCGATTTGGAGTTCATCTATGAGTAAATATCTAAGTGTGCTGCTGGGCAGCGCGCTTCTGATCGGATGTGAGGCCAAGAGCGGCGAGCCAGAGATCATCATAGCCTATGATGATTACGAGGAGTGGCAGCATTGGAAAAACGAAACCGAAGAGGAGGCGAGAGAAGAAGGCTTCTTGCCCAAGCCTGTCTATGTAACGGGCGTCGGTAAAGCGCGCGGCAAGCCCGACATTGCTGTGCTGACGGGGCTTATTAAGGTCGAGGCTGACTTTGACCATTTGGCGATGGATGAAGCCGGAGAGATCATGAACAAAGTTCAGGACTCTGTGCGCGGGGCAGATGTCGAGCTATCTTTCACCCAAGTCTCAACGTCCGAAATCCGCGATCCAAAATGCTTGGAAGCAAACCGCTATGCGAGGCAACGTCACCGCGATATTATGGCGGATAATCAATTTAATAGATGGCTAAAACAACAGCCCAAAGAAAACCGACAAGAGCTGCGCAAGCCAAAAACGCGTATCGCGGAGCAGACATGCCCCGTCACACATGTCGAAGGCTTTGTGCGTTTTACCGCGTGGGTACAGCCCGTCGATAGCGCGGGCGACTATATCAATGCCTTCACGGACGCGGGCGTGGCGGAAGTTGATCTGTTTGGATATGATTTTACCAATTATGACGAGCTGTATCAAAAGGCAGCGCGCGATGCAGTTCTCAATGCTAAAAGCAAAGCCGAGCTTGCCGCGAAAACGGCAGGCACGCAGCTAACAACATTAGAGCAA
>CALLBH010000045.1 GCA_938001945.1 uncultured Robiginitomaculum sp. | reverse complement strand
GGTGTGCCCCGCATCTTCGATCATGCGCTGCAGATTTGCGCCAGACGTATCCGTGTCCATTGTGCGCGTGTCAGACACCGTCAACACCGCAATGCTAACGGGTATAAAGGGCAGACTTTCATTGATACCGTGAGCCATTAAGTTTCCCATCTTTTCTTGTCATGATCGTCACGCTCACGCGGTTCAATCCAGGTTTGATTTTCGCCGGAATATTCTTGCTTCCAAAATGGCGCTTCCGACTTCAAATAATCCATTAAAAAGTCCGCTGCCTCAAAAGCTTCACGCCTATGCTTAGACGCTGCTGCGACCAAAACAATGGGTTCATTTGTTATCATTTTACCGACGCGGTGAATAATCAAAATGCCTTCAAGCGGCCAGCGCATTTGCGCTTTGCGCGTAATTGCTTCGATTTGCGCCTGCGTGAATCCTTCAAAATGCGACAATTCTAATGCATCGACACCATCTTCGCCGCGCACAATTCCCGTAAAACTCACAAGACCGCCGCTATGAGTGAGCTGTCTCCGAAAATCAGCCAATCGCGTCTCAGGATCAAAAGGTTGATCTGATATTTCAATAACCGGCGTCATTACCCCCCACTTAGAGCTGACATGAAAGCAATTTCGTCATCATCGGTCACCGAAACAGGTGCGCTCTCAATAACGAGCTCTTTATTGACAGCCATGCGCGCGCCGGGGCGCAGCCATTCTGCACGAAACCCGTCCAGCGTTTCAGACAGCCAATCGGTCAGCTCTTGTGTGTTCGTAATGCTGTCAGGTACGGCCAAAGCCGTATCCGTGCTAACATCTGTAAATCGTCCAAAGAATAATAATTGAGCCATAGTCCTTTTTGACCTGTGAAGCGCTCCTTGGCCAGCCGAAAACAGTTTTATCCCAAGATTTACGGTGTTAAGCGGACACATGATTTCTGTTTCAGATGCCCTCGCGATTATTTCCCAGTACCGCCCTGTATTTGGCACCAAAACCCTGCCCCTGCGCGCACTATCTGGGCGGATTAACGCAAATCCCATTACCGCGCGCCTCACCCAGCCACCATTTGATAGCTCCGCAATGGATGGTTATGCTGTGAAAGTCGCCGATGTCGGCAGTGCGGGCGCGAAGCTCAACATTATTGGAGAGGCCCCTGCGGGCGCGCCATTTGATGGGACTATAAAAACAGGCGAAGCAGTTCGTATTTTTACGGGCAGCCTTGTGCCCAAAGGCGCCGATCACGTTATCATCCAAGAGCATGTAACGCGTAGCGACAATCAAATCACAGTTAACACACCCAGCCTACTGGCGCGAAACATCCGCAAAGCGGGGCAAGATTTTGCGCTGGATGACACGCTCATCCCCGCAGGAACACGGTTAGATTGGCGTCACATCGCGCTGATTGCCGCCGCGAATATCGCTGAGATAGAGGTTATTAAAACGCCCAACGTCGCAATTCTATCGAACGGCAATGAACTCAAAGACCCGGGCAGCGCCATATCCAAGGGGCAAATCGTCAATTCAAACCCTTATGCTTTGGCCGCGCTCATTGAAAGCTGGGGCGGCGTGGCGACCATATTGCCTGTAGCCAATGACAGCGTCGAGAGCATCACAAAGCGCATCACGCAATCGAGTGAAGCCGATATTATCCTGCCTGTCGGCGGCGCGTCAGTGGGCGATCATGACCATATGAAGCCTGCATTTTCAGGGGCTGGCTTGGACTTAAAGTTCTCTAAAATCGCGGTCAAGCCTGGCAAGCCGACATGGTTTGGAACACTTGGCAAGCAACGCGTTTTGGGACTGCCCGGCAATCCTGCCAGCGCCTTAGTTTGCGCGCATTTATTCCTGAAACCGCTAATGGGCGTGAGCACAGGCGAAACCCGGTCAGCCAAATTATTAAGCCCCTTAACCGCAAGTGGACCGCGAGAAACCTACGCGCGCGGACGTGTTGATGATGGAGAAATCACGCTCTTTCCTAAACAAGATAGCGCGCTCATATCGCCCTTTCCCGAGGCGAATGCACTTATCCAAATCCCTACCAATGCGGGGCCGTGGAAAGCAGGCGAAACACTCAATTATATCGCCCTATGAAACTGGCGATTCTTGCAGGTTTATTCTTTATCACAGCCGCGCTTTATGCCAGCGTGGGCTTTGGCGGTGGGTCCACATATACGGCGCTACTGGTCATGGCGGGCACGCCAATATTACTTATCCCGGTTATTTCACTCGCCTGTAATATTCTCGTTGTCTCCGGAAACAGCGTCAATTATTGGCGCGACGGATTGTTTAAAACCGACAAATTTATTCCGCTCATTATCCTCTCTATTCCGATGGCATGGCTGGGCGGACGGCTTAACATTTCTGAGACTGTATTTATCGGATTATTGTGTATTGCTCTTTTATTGGCAGGACTTCGATTACTCTTGTCTAAACCCAAAATCGATGCCGCTGAAATTCGAAATGTGCCTCTCTGGCAATCAGTAATTATCGGCGGCGCGATTGGATTTTACGCAGGGTTAGTCGGCATTGGCGGCGGCATTTTCCTTGCGCCGATTTTATACTTTACGCGCTGGGGAAGCGCCCGAGAAATCGCTGCAGCCTGCAGTTTATTCATTCTCGTAAATTCAATATCCGGGCTAACAGGGCAGCTGATGAAGTTAGGAGATTTGGGCGCATTAGAACAAATTTGGCCTTATTGGCCCGTCCTGCCCGCAGTCTTTGTTGGCGGGCTTTTGGGCAATCGATTTGCGGCGCTAAAAATATCAGAAACTTGGCTTAAGCGACTGACTGCATTACTTATTTTATGCGTCGCGATGCGTTTGGCACTTAGGTGGATTTCGCTTTTAACAGCTTAACTAAATCGGCTTTGTGATCAATATCCACGGCCAAATGCGCCGGCAATGCAATTGTTTCCGGACGCTTTAATAAAACATCTTTTCCCTGCCCACCGCGTTTTAACATAGCCAAAGCCTTGAGATCCTTGTGGTCAAAAAACGCAGGGGGCTGACGCACATCATTTACAGATGTCATGGTCGATATTTCACAGTTAAATAACGCCGCATAATGCGTCGTCGGGGTCAGCGGCATATCCGCCAAGCAAATTAAGGCTCGCTTGTGACCTTCTTCAAGGGCCTTCGTCACACCAAGCCGAATTGAACTCCACTGCCCCTCTTCTGGGCGTGAATTTATGACTTTTGTGTAACCCGAAAACACATCTGATAAGCCCGCTTCATCGCCAGCTGTAACGACATATTTTTTGGAGAACGCTAGCGGCACAAGAGCGTCAACGACATATCGTGCAAGAGGTTTCCCGCTTAGATCGGCGAGCAATTTATTGTCCGTCCCAAAGCGCGTTGATAACCCCGCAGCGAGAATAATCAACGCCGTCACAACACGCCTTTATCTTGCGCAGTCTGAATGATTTCGGCGAGGATTGAGACAGCCAATTGCTGCGCGTCACGTAGGGATGGGATGAGGCCGACGGGACCACGAATGCGCGCGATTTGGTCTTCGGCAACTCCCATTGCGCCAAGTGTTTCGCGCCGCGCGGCCTGCGTTTTTCGGCTCCCCATTGCGCCGATAAAAAAGGCTGGACCATCCAATGCGGCCTTAAGCAAGGGCGGTTCCCAATCATGGTCATGGAACAGCAAAACATGCGCTGTCCATTTATCATCCTCACTGGGTTTTACAGTCCCGCCCGTCAGATGTGTGAAGGCCACATCGCCAATCTGGTCTTTAATCTCAATATCGGGTGAACTCACATCAACTGAAAACCCTGCGCCCATAGCCAAATGAGAAAGTGACGTTAGCGCCGCGCCCCGTCCTGCAAGCCGCAGCTTTAATCGCGGATGATAAGTGCGCGATAATCCGCCGCCTAAATCTAAGACCGTTTCGCGGCGGGCGCGTAAGTCATCCAGCGCGTGCACTATGGCATTTTGATCAGGACGCGGGAGAAGCGTCAGGGCAATTGCGCCGCCGCAGGGCAATGAAATATCAAAAAAGGGAGAGCCCTCGCCATAAAGCAAATCGCGCCGCTCACCATCCTCCAAAGCCTGCTGCGCATGAGCTATAATATCAGCATCGACGCAGCCATTACTGACATAGCCCGCCACTTGCCCCGCCGCGGTCACAGCCATCAACGCGCCTTCGGGGCGCATGGCTCCGCCAGTCACCTTTGTGACCACGCAAAGGCACACATCGTCATAGGCAGCAGTAAAGCGCAGAATATCCTCGGCATGGGCGGCGTGTTGCATGACATCACTTTATGGGGAGTGCGGCGCTTCGCCAATGGTCAAAGCGGCGCAGACGCCGTATATTTTTAACATGGATTTCCTCACCCAGAACGAAGGCACATTGCGGCTCGGCATATTTGCGGGCTTGCTTGTCCTATTCATTGTGCTTGAAACCCTGCTTCCGAAAAAGAAACGCGTCATGCCGCGCGCGCGGCGATGGCTCACCAATATCGCGATTGTCGGCATTGATACGGCTTTGGTTCGCGTGCTGTTTCCTATCGTTGCGGTGGGTATTGCGATATGGGCGAGCGCAAAGGGATGGGGGCTTTTCAATCTCATTGACGCCCCGTTTTGGGTCAGCATTCCCGGTAGCATCATCGCGCTCGATTTTCTGATTTATGTCCAACACCGCATTTTTCATCGTGTGCCATTCTTTTGGGCCATGCATAAAGTCCATCACACAGACCGCGATTTGGATGTGACTAGTGCGCTGCGCTTTCACCCCGCTGAGATTATTGTCTCTATGGTCTACAAATTTGCCTGCGTGATCCTGCTCGGCGCGCCTGCGGCGGCGGTGATTATCTTTGAAATCCTGCTCAATGGCTGCGCGATGTTTAATCACGCTAACCTGCGATTGCCAAAATGGCTCGATAAAACTCTACGACTCGCTCTTGTCACGCCCGATATGCACCGCGTGCATCATTCTGTAATCGAACGCGAAACGAATAGTAATTATGGATTTTGTCTCCCGTGGTGGGATCGAATGCTTGGGACTTATAATGACCAACCCGAAGGCGGCCATGACACGATGACGATAGGCCTGACCGAGCATCAAGATGACGCGCCGTCCAAAATTGGGTTCAGCTTGACCCTCCCCTTTCGGCGTGGATAGGGTCAGTCTCCCCGCACGTCATTCCCACGAAAGTGGGAATCTACACGGTTTCCACGCGTGAGGTCATGCCATGCTAAACACCGCGCCAGAGGAGCGTTTGTAGATTCCCGTTTTCACGGGAATGACATGGTGTGGGGCTTGGTGTCTTGTCTTCAAGCTCTCATTCTTAATTTTCAACACCGCTCACCCCCTCCGTCTTGGGGCTTCGCCCCAAGCCACATGGCGCGAAATGTCTGAGGGGGCTTTTCTAATCTCTCATTTGATATCCGGTTCTCGTTAATGTCTTCGATGTTTCGTGAAGTAGGGCTGTCCGTGCGGGACTAAGTTAAACAGGGTGACCTGTGGTAAAAGTAAGCGTTTCGTCTAAAAAAATCCCTGCCCTCCACTAGGCTGCTAAACCCAATTTCAGACATGCCT
>CALLBH010000044.1 GCA_938001945.1 uncultured Robiginitomaculum sp. | reverse complement strand
GTTGAGGCGCCAGCTAATCATCTCGCCTTCGGCCAAATCAAATGCACGCGCAGAGGCGTCCATATCTTTAGAATATGGAATATCGTCTTCGCGGTCCTGCGTGATGATATTTTGATAAGCATCGTCGGACATAAATTCTTCGGTCGTTGGATAAAGATAAATCCGTTTCTTCCCGCGAATATGCCACAGAATTGTTTCTGTTTGATCGCAATGATACGGCACTTTAGCGACAGGCGAGCTGATCAAAATGCCGCCGCGCGCGTTAAATGTCGGCTTCCCCGTGATTTCGGATATCGCGCCATACATCTTATCAAGCACAGCCTTGTATTCCGGGTGGACATTCATCGCTTGGCGGACATTGATCCAAATCGCGCCGGCTTTGGCCGCGTTAACGAGTGTCTTACCATCGCAATCGCGAAAATCGCCGGTCATGAATTTATTCGGGAAGCGCGGATCGCTATTTCCCATCGTGCACACATCAAGTTTTTCACTCGGGTGTCTGTCCAATAGGTCCGCCAGAGCGTCATCTGTAAACAGGCCTGTATCCGCCAAATTATGCCGCACCGTAATGATGTCTTTGCCAAAATTATGCGTATGCTCATCTGTCCAGTCTCGGAAGATTTGCGCTTTAAGATCAGATTTCATTTATCATCCCCAATGTTCAGACTATGCAATAGCAATTTTACCTTACTATCGTCTTTTCAATCGTGGTTAGTTTTGCGTTAATTTGCGCGGCGCATGTAGCTGCGCGCGAGATAATAGGCAGATCCCAGGAGCAAAGTTGCGCCGAGGATTATCGAGACGGGAACAGCAAATGCTATCCAGCCACTATTCCCTAGCCCGCCAAGCGTTTGCGCCATAAGTCCGCCGCCAAGCAGGCATCCTCCTGCGACCATAAAGGCAGAATAGACGCCGCTATTTTCGCGGTTATGATTTACCGGCTCATGCGTTTGATTTGGAGAGCTCACATATTGATCGGCTCCATTCACCGCAGGCGCCTTTTGCGCCTCCATGGCTTCATCAAGCGTCAATGTATCATCGCCCGCAATCAAAGCCTCCTCAGAATTCGCGTCACGCGTATCCTCGATAAGGCGATCCAGACGATCCCCGACCTCTTCGGCCGCAAGGGCAATCGGAGATTTTTTAGGCCTGTCGAGGTCAGCAAATGTGCGGAAATCCGGAACTTCCATATCACCCTCTGAATAGGACGCTATATCGCTATCCTCTATGAAGGGCGAAACGTCCGCGTCCAGTCCATTGGACGGGGCATCTATTCCGCGAAGCTGGTCTTCACCTGTGTCGACTTCCGATAATGTCAAAATCCCTGACGGCCCATCTTCGCGGCGTCGAAATTGCGCAGGCTTCTTGGCATATGGCGCTTGATCGACAACGCCTATCTCGGGGTCAAACATATCTGCATCATCAGAAACAACCTCGAAACTCTCATCACTTTGCGTCACGATCTCATCACGGCCAGCCGTAACAGAACTGCTATGCGCTTTAAGAAACAAGGCCTTCTCAGCCGTGCGGCGGCGCATCAGCGCGTCAACGACATAGGTCTTTCCGTCAATATCAGCCTTACGCCATTCATCAAAAGCGCTGGCGGCGTCCAGAATACGGCCATTATTTATGGCGTGGCGCACATGGCTACCGCGAAAGGCGTCTTCGCCAATATTAAAAGCAAGTGAGCATAGGGCGTCAAATTGGCTTTGCGTCATCGGCGCATGAATCGCGCCGTTCACCATCGCTTCGACAGGCTTTAAATCTTCGCGCAGCAAGCCTTCGGCTTTGGTTTTGCCGATGAATGGCAAGCTATCATCGGTAACGATGTGGCCATATCCAACAACAGTTTGCCCTGTGACCAAAACTGCAGGTTCAGGGCGGTAGCCCTCATAGGCCTTAATCAGGCGAAAACCGAGTTCGGATATTTCAAAATTATGGCTCATAGAGCGGGCCGCCGTTCCAAATTAGTACATTACCCGCGCAGCGGGGTTCTTCAGGTCTGTAGCTGCAAGACCTGCGCCACCTCGGCGTTACGGGTGAAATGTGGCTAAAACAGGAGCAGCGCCGCTGTGCCGAGAAAGGCAAAGAAGCCCACAACATCTGTCACTGTGGTCACGAAAACAGAGCTCGACACAGCCGGGTCGGCCCCAACCCGTTTCAAGCCCAGCGGCACAAGAATACCCGAGAGTCCCGCACAGATATGATTCACAATCATGGCGATAAATACGACCTGTGGCAGCTTCTCAACTTCGCCGAACCAAATATACGTAATAACCGCCAATATAGCCGCAAAGATCAAGCCAATCATAATCGCGGCGGCGAATTCCCGCCGAACCGCCCGCACAGCATTGGCGCGCGTTAAATCCCGCTCCGCCAGTCCGCGAATGGCAACAGCCAGCGCTTGCGTCCCTGCATTTCCGCCCATTGAGGCCACAATGGGCATCAATATAGCGAGCGCCACAACGGCCTGAATGTCATCTTGGAATATGGCGATAACAAAACTGGCGAGTATCGCGGTCAGCAAGTTGATAAATAGCCACGGCGCGCGTGATTTTACGGTGCTCAGTGCCGTATCGGTCAGGCCGGCGTCGCTAACCCCTGCCAACGCGAGCATATCTTCGGTGTTCTCATCTTGAATGACGTTGACGATATCATCGACCGTGATCATCCCGATCATGCGGTCATACACGTCCACAACAGGGGCGGAGATTAAGTGATATTTTGAGAACTGATAAGCGACGTCTTCTTGATCCATATCCTGCGGGATCTTAACCAAAAGCGGTTCTAGGAGTTCGCTAATTTTACGCTCGCGCGGCTGGCGCATAATCTGGCTAATCGGAACATATCCTGTTGGGTGCAGGCGGGCGTCAACAACGTAGATATTGAAAAATATCTCGGGCAAATTATCGCCCTGCGCCCTCATGTGGTCGATGACTTGACCCACCGTCCAAAAATCAGGCGCGGCCACAAACTCGCGCTGCATGACGCGGCCAGCGGTTTCCTCTTCATAGGTGAAGCTATCTTCAACCGCGCGGCGATCAGAGGCCGGCATCGCTGAGAGAACATCTTCGCGGCGATCATCTTGCAACTCTTCGACAACGGCGGTCGCGTCATCACTATCCATCTCGGATAAGGCGTCCGCGATCTGTTGATCACCTAATCGCGGCAGAACATCTTCGAGAACTTCATCCTCAAGCTCAGCTAGAATATCCGGCGTGACCGCTTCGGGGACAAGATCAACAATGGCGCGCCGCTGCTCGCTGCTCATCTGCTCTAACTGATCGGCAACATCCGCCTCATGGGCCTCGTCCATCAAACCCAGCAGACCTTCGCGGTCCTTCAACGCAAGCGCGTCCGTCAACTGCGCAATAGCGCTCGCTTCAGGTTCGTTCTCGTCGATTGGGTGGTCGGTCATGGGCGGGGGTCGTAGCAAAGTTGAGTTATGGAATCCTAACACTCACGGTGCGTTAAGTGTAGTCGCAATCGGTCATATTGTGCAATTTAGCTGTCACGATTATGGCTTACGCCTGTCAGCTTTCGCTTCGCTCTAGCTGACCTACACGTCTTTCCTGCTCTGTAGGTCGGATAGAGCAAAGCGAAATCCGACAGCGCGCAGCGCCGATTTGAGTGTGCGGGACGGCTCTCACCATCATTCCCGCGAAGGCGTGAATTCAATCTATGAATTTTGGCACAAACGATAAGGCTGTATCCCCGCCTTCGCCGGGATGACGATTTGTGGAGCGAGGTGACATCTAGGCTTAAATGTGAGCGTTCAAATCACCCTCGGTTCATCCGATTTTCAATTAAATCATCAACCACAGATGGATCAGCGAGCGTTGACGTATCGCCGAGATTATCAAAGCTGTCCTCAGCGATTTTGCGCAATATGCGGCGCATGATTTTTCCGCTTCGGGTTTTCGGCAGGCCCGGCGCGAATTGGATGAGATCAGGGCTGGCGATGGGGCCGATTTCTTTGCGGACATGCCGCACCAAATCAGCGCGTAAATTATCGCTAACCTCGACGCCGGCGGTGCAGGTGACATAGGCATAGATGCCCTGCCCTTTAATATCGTGCGGATAGCCGACGACGGCGGCCTCGGCGACGGACGGATGCGAGACAAGCGCGCTTTCGACTTCGGCGGTACCCATGCGATGCCCCGACACATTGATGACGTCGTCAACGCGGCCCGTAATCCAGTAAAATCCATCGGCGTCACGCTTGCAGCCATCGCCCGTAAAATAATTGCCGGGATAGGCGCTAAAATAGGTGTCGATAAAGCGCTGATGATCGCCGTAAACCGTGCGCATCTGCCCGGGCCAGCTGTCTTTGATAATCAAGTTACCTTCGGTTTCGCCCGTCAAAATATTGCCGTCTGCGTCAACCAATGCGGGCTCTATCCCGAAAAATGGATGGCTCCCCGCGCCGGGTTTCATATCGCTTGTACCGGGCAGCGGCACAATCATCGCGCCGCCGGTTTCGGTCTGCCACCATGTATCGACGATAGGGCAGCGGCCTTCGCCGACAACATGGAAATACCACTCCCACGCTTCGGGGTTTATCGGCTCGCCGACTGTGCCGAGAATACGCAAAGAGCTGCGATCGGTGGCTTTAACGGGCCCGTCGCCTTCGCGCATCAAGGCGCGGATGGCGGTGGGCGCGGTATAAAACAGGCTGACCTTGTGCTTATCGCAGACTTGCCAAAACCGACTGGCATCGGGATAGGTCGGGACGCCTTCAAACATCAATGTCGTCGCGCCATTGGCGAGTGGGCCGTAGATAATATATGTATGCCCCGTGACCCATCCGACATCGGCGCTGCACCAATAGACATCATCCTCTTTCAGATCGAAAACATAGTCATGCGTCATTGACGCCCAAACCAAATAGCCGCCGCATGTATGGAGCACCCCTTTGGGTTTCCCCGTCGAACCCGAGGTATAGAGAATAAAGAGCGGGTCTTCGGCGTTCATGGGCTCTGCGGGGCAATCATCAGAAACATTTTCCAGTGCCTCATGCAGCCAGACATCGCGGCCTGTGACCATATTATCATATTCTCCGGTGCGCAAAACGGTCAGCACGGTTTTGACCTTTACGCCCGCCTTGGCCGCAATATCGCATGCCGCGTCGCAATTGGCTTTGAGCGAGATGTGTTTGCCGCCGCGCACGCCCTCATCGGCAGTAATGACAAATGTGCTGTCGCAATCAATGATGCGGCCTGACAAAGCCTCTGGCGAGAAGCCGCCAAAGACAACGCTATGCACCGCGCCAATACGCGCGCAGGCCAGCATGGCAATACCGGCCTCAATAATCATCGGCATATATATCGTGATGCGGTCGCCTTTCTTGGCGCCGCGCGACTTTAGGACATTGGCAAAACGGCAAACCTGTTCGTGAAGATCACGATAGGTCAACGTCACATCGTCGGACGGATCATCACCTTCCCAGATGATGGCCGCTTTATCTGCGCGCGCCGGGAGGTGGCGATCAAGGCAGCTCTCGGTAACATTCAAGATGCCGTCTTCATACCAGCGCACATAAAGATCGTCTTTGTCCCAGCTTACATTTTTCACTTGGGTATACGGCTTTTGCCACGCAATGCGCTGCCCGTGCTCGCCCCAAAAGCTTTCCGGGTCTGCGAGGGATGCGGCATACATACTGGCGTAGGAGACAGGGTTTAAATTTGACGTTTTCGCGAACTCTGCTGGAACGGGGTAAGATTTGGGTGATGTATCAGGCATAGCGGCTCCGCATGAATTTGCCTCTTGATAAGGGCCGCACGGCGAAGCGTCCATAATCCTTTTGTATTTTTCTCAAAGCGGGAATTGTTTTGCCCGCCCGCTCTGATAGCCTAGGCGTAAATAAAAAGGATAAGACCTTGAGCAAAATATATAAAAACGCGGCCGACGCTTTGGCGGGGCTTACATTTGACGGCATGACTGTGATGAGCGGCGGATTTGGGCTGTGCGGCATCGCCGAGAACCTGATTGCGGCGCTGCGCGACACAGCGGTCAAAGACATCACCTGCATTTCCAATAATGCAGGCGTGGACGGATTTGGCCTCGGCCAATTACTGGAAACCCGCCAAATTAAAAAGATGATCAGTTCGTATGTCGGCGAAAACAAAGAATTTGAACGCCAATTTCTGGGCGGTGAATTAGAGCTCGAATTTAACCCTCAAGGCACGCTGGCCGAGCGCATTCGCGCCGGCGGCGCGGGCATCCCGGGGTTTTACGTCAAAACAGGCGTGGGCACTGTGATTGCCGAAGGTAAACCCACCCGCGACTTTAACGGCGAAGACTACATCATGGAAACGGGCCTGCGCGCAGACCTCTCCATCATCAAAGCCTGGAAAGGCGACGCGCAGGGCAATCTGATTTTCAACTCTACCGCCCGTAATTTCAACGCGCCCATGGCCACCGCAGGCAAAGTCACGGTCGTTGAGGTTGATGAAATCGTTCCTGTCGGCGCTCTCGACCCGAACCACATCCACACGCCCGGTATTTTCGTGCAGCGCATCATTGAAGCGAAATGCGAAAAACGCGTTGAGAACCGTACGGTTCGGGAGAAAAACTAATGGCTTGGACACGAGATCAAATGGCGGCGCGGGCGGCGCAGGAGCTGCAAGACGGTTATTATGTCAATCTGGGCATTGGTATTCCGACGCTTGTGGCCAACCACATACCGGACGGCGTAGATGTGACGCTGCAGTCCGAGAATGGCATGCTGGGCATGGGGCCATTTCCTTATGAGGGCGAAGAAAATGCAGACCTCATTAATGCGGGCAAGCAGACGATTACGACTTTGCCCAAATCCAGCTTTTTTGATAGCGCCACCAGCTTTGCGATGATCCGCGGCGGGCATATTGATTTATCTATTTTGGGCGCAATGGAAGTGGCTGAAAATGGCGACATCGCCAATTGGATGATCCCGGGTAAAATGGTCAAAGGCATGGGCGGCGCTATGGATTTGGTCGCAGGCGTGAAGCGCTGCATCGCGCTGTTTGATCACACTAATAAACGCGGCGAGAGTAAATTCCTCAAGGCCTGCACATTGCCGCTAACAGGGCAAAAATGTATTTCGATGGTCATCACTGACCTTGGCGTTTTTACGCGTGATGAAGGGCAGAAACGCTTCCGTATGCTAGAGCTTGCGCCGGATGTGACGCTGGATGAAGTTAAAGCCAAAACTGAAGCGGATGTTGTTTGGGGTTAACCTGCCGAAACCCCGCTTACGCGGAATTTCAGTAAAAAAGTCGATGACCCCGCGCGGGAGGGGGGTCGCGGGGTCATCTTCAATCAGCGGAAAGTGCCCTGGGGGAGGGCCGTCTATCGACGCTGTTGATTTATATTACGCAGCTTTCGTCTTGCTGGATCGTGTCTTACCGATTAACTTTTTGTCATTGGCTGCGGCCTCGCCAATCGCGATTGTGCGTGGCTTAAGCGCTTCGGGAAGTTCCCGCTTTAGCTCAATGACAAGCAAACCGTTTACTAGGTCTGCGCCTTGGACAATGACATGGTCGGCAAGCTGGAAACGGCGCTCAAAACCCCGACCGGCAATACCGCGATGGACGAAAGTACGCTCTGCATCGGTTTCCGCATCATCGCGCACCGCAGAAATTGTGAGCACATTTTTATGGCTTTCAATATTCAAGTCGTCTTGACCAAATCCGGCGACAGCCAGCTCAATCCGGTAGCTATCTTCATCGATCTGCTCGATATTATAAGGCGGGTAGCTCGGCGAGTTGTCTTGGGACGCTTGGTCAATCATATTGGCCATGCGCTCAAATCCAACGAATGAACGATAGAGGGGTGAAAAATCATAAGTGTTACGCATTGTGATATCCTTTTATTAGCAATTTCACATCCCGCTGAACGATGGCCCCAGCGGATTAGGCCGTGCAATCTCAGACCCATAAAGCGATCTAATTTTGCGATGCCAGCCCGCATTTGCGCGACTAGCATGGTTAGAGATGGGAAAACGATTTGAGCTTTCAAGGGGGCAAGCTGCGCAGCGCATGAACCCTATGGACTCGGCGCTGTGATGGGGTAAAAAGCCTCAAATCTGGGAGATAATTATGAAAACGACACTTAAATTTGGCCTTTTGGCCCTGACCGCGTCCACATTGGCGCTTGCGGCATGCGGCGGCGACAAAGCGGCTAAGACTGACGCGAAACCCGCTGTTGAGAACATGGTCAAAGACATGAGTGCGCTTCAAACAGCCGCAATGGATGAGTCGCGCGGCAAAAATCTTGCGCGTAATGATTCGCGTAATCCCGTCGAAACTTTGGAGTTTTTCGGCCTAGAGCCTGGCATGAATGTCGTTGAAATCTGGCCCGGTGGTGGATGGTATTCTTCAATCCTTGCGCCTTACGCCACAGCGACAGACGGCACATATACAGCGGCGCTTTTCCCGGAAACCAGCGATTACGCCAAGAGAGGGAATGCGAGCTTCCGCGAGAATTTCCCAACCGCCCAAACTGTTACATTTGGCAAAGAAGTTCCGTTCCAAAATGCAGATGGCAGCGCCATACAAGCAGACATGATCGTCACATTTCGCAACACGCATAGCTGGATGGGCGGGGCATATGCCGATCAAGCGATGAAAGATTTCTACGCAGCGCTAAAACCCGGCGGCACATTGGGCCTCGTTCAACATCGCCTGCCCGCCACGGCCGAGCAAGACCCGCGCGCGCGCTCAGGTTACGTCCAAGAAGACTATGTTATCATGCTGGCCAAAGAAGCCGGATTTGAGCTCGTCGGAAAATCGGACGTGAACGCTAATCCAAAAGACACAGCGGATCACCCCTTTGGCGTCTGGACATTGCCGCCTGTGAACCGCCGCGCCAAGCGCGGTGAAGAGCCTGCAGCTGAT
>CALLBH010000043.1 GCA_938001945.1 uncultured Robiginitomaculum sp. | reverse complement strand
TGGGCGCTCACGCTACTGCTCGCGAGTATTGATGTATTGGCGCGAAGATATGACGTCCGTAAAATATCAGCCACAGTTAGCTTACTTGCTGCGACTTTATATTTAGTCATATCAACAGGGGCGGTTTCAACGCAGCGGGCTTATGTGATGGCGCTAATTGTTTTCATAGCCATAATCATAGGAAGACCTGCACTGTCTATCCGTTCAGTTGCTGTAGCGGCCTGTGTGTGCCTTTGGATACATCCTGAAGCGATCATGGGCGCAGGCTTTCATATGAGCTTTGCTGCGGTTCTGGCCTTAGTGACAGTATATGGCGCGTGGCAAAATTATCGCCCGCCGCAATTTCGTGCAGGTTTGTTTCGACGCGGCGTAAATGGCTTTGTTGGTCTATCAGTGACCTCACTTGTTGCGGGCGTTGCGACAGGTGGCTTTGCTGCGCTGCATTTTCATCACGTTTCCCGCTACGGGCTTCTCGCCAACATCGCGGCCATGCCAATCTTTAGCTTATTCGTCATGCCGCTTGGCATCATTTCCGTAGCCCTCATACCCTTTGGGTTAGACGGGCCGTTTTTGATGCTAATGGGGTGGGGGCTTGAAAAACTTATTGCGATAGCCTCTTATATTGCGGCTTGGCCTGACGCATTTATCAGCGTGTCCGGAGCGCCGTCATGGGTGCTTGTGATTTATGCCGCAGGTTTTGTGACGTTATGCTTAGCGACTAAATGGAATAAATTAATCGGAGCAGGGATTGTTGGACTGGCTATTTTAGCATGGGTCGCCGCGCCTTTGCCAAAGCTCCGTATTTCTGAGACGGCTGAGTTAACATTTTGGGAAACGACGAATAATGGCAAAATCATCTATGGCCGCAGACTTCGCGCGGATGGATATGGCCGAGATATGTTTCTGGAGCGCATGGGCGAGAGCGACGCTGAACTAACGGACTTCAGGGAAGAGCGCGGTAAATGTGACAGTCAAGCCTGCATGATTGAAGTTGATGGACGGTTGATTTCAATGGTCACAGAACCTGAATTCTTAAATGAAGAATGCGATACTGCGGATTTGATTATACTGACAGACAGACGGGCAGGGCCAACACAGCGGCGCAAATGCGCGGAAAAGCTAGTCGATCTGCGCGCCCTGTCAAAACACGGCGCGCTAGATATTTATTTCACAACAGATGGATTTAAGACCAAAGTTGCTGATCCCGCATCGCGTCAAACGCGGCCTTGGGGACAGCGCCGCTACTAATGCTGCTTAATGATATTTGCGAACAAGGCCGACAAGAATGCCTTGAATCTCAACGCGGTCAGGCCCGTAGCTTTGCGTTTCAAAATCACGATTTTCCGGAATGAGTTCAACGCTTTGCGATGTTTTATTCAGGCGTTTTAGCGTCGCTTCCTCTTGATCGACAAGCGCAACAACGATTTGGTTGTTACGGGCTGTATTAGCGCGGCGCACAATCACGATATCGCCATCCAAGATTCCGGCTTCAATCATTGACTCGCCTTCAATCTCGAGCGCGAAATGATCCGGTCCCATCATATTGGGCGGCACGGAGATCATGCGATGCGCGTCTTCGATTGCCGCTATCGGATTACCTGCAGCGATTTTGCCGACAAATGGAACTTCATATTCGTCATTTGCGGGAACGGGCAGGGCGTTTGATTGAGGCGTTGATGACGCCGAAGACGGCATTTGAAGAACTTCTAGTGCGCGAGCGCGATGCGGGAGACGACGAATGAAACTACGTTCTTCGAGCGCAGTGATCAAGCGGTGAATACCAGACTTACTCGCCAAGCCTAATGCGTCTTTCATTTCATCATATGAAGGTGATACGCCGCCTGCTTTAAGGCGTTTATCAATGAAAAGAAGAAGATCGTGTTGTTTTTGGGTCAGCATTAGACGCTCCGAAATTTAGAATCATGCTGAACAAACCAGCAACATACGGTTTTGTTCTATGTGCGTTCCCGCTTTGTGTCAAGTCACTATGGAGCGTGGCCTAACAATATCCGCGTTGCCGCCTCAACATCGTCTTGTCGCATTAGACTTTCACCAACTAAAAAGGCGCGCGCGCCGTGCTCTGTTAAATCCAGAATATGGTCAGGCGTAAATATTCCGCTCTCGGCCACAAGAAATGTACTTTCGGGAACGTCAGGCGCGAGAGACTTAAATGTATCAAGGCTCGTATCAAATGTGCGCAAATCACGATTATTGATACCAATTAGATCACCACCAAGCCGCAGCGCGCGCCTCAGTTCAATAGCATCATGCGTCTCAATGAGCGCGTCCATACCAAGCTCTGTTGAGAGGTCATATAAATCTTTGGCGAGACTATCTTCGATCATCGCCATGATGATTAGGACGCAATCCGCGCCCATTGCGCGTGATTGATAAACCTGCAGCGGGTCAACCATGAAATCTTTGCGCAGTAAGGGCAGGTCAGTCTCCGCGCGGACATCTGCAAAGACTTTCGCGCTGCCTTGAAAACTCGGGCCATCGGTAAGCACAGACAAGCATGCCGCGCCGCCCGCTTGGTAAGCCTTTGCGATTTCTGCAGGGTTGAAATCTTCGCGAATAAGCCCCTTTGACGGGCTCGCTTTTTTAACTTCCGCGATAAGGGCAGGGCCATTTGTTTTGCGCAGCGCTTCGGTGAATCCGCGCGGCTTTGATGCTGATTTTGCCTGCCTCATTATGGAGGGAGCCTCGGGCCGCAGAGCTGTAACTTCTTCGCGTTTATAGGCCGCGATTTTTTGGAGAATATCGGCCATTAGCTAGAATAAGACAGGCGTGCGAGTTGCGTCAAAGTCGCAATCGCTTTGCCGCTATCAATCGCTTCCGATGCCATGTGCACGCCCGTTTTTAGATCTTCGGCAAGTCCGGCAACGATTAATGTCGCGGCTGTATTGAGCAATACGCAATCACGATAAGCGCCTTTTTGACCACGCAAGACGTCTGTCATTTCTTCAGCGTTTTTCTCAGCCGTTCCGCCGCGTAATTGCTCTAATGTATATGTGCCCAAACCCGCATCATCGGGGTGTACGGTGAAGGATTTAATTTTGCCGTCTTGAAGTTCTACGACATGGCTTTTGCCAGTTACGGTAAGCTCATCCATCCCGTCGCTGCCGTGGACAACCCAAGCATGAGATGTGCCTAGGCCCTTGAGAGCCTGCGCCATGGGCTTGCACCATTTCTTATCGTAGACGCCAATGAGCTGCCGTTTTGCGCCGGCAGGGTTCGTCAGCGGACCTAGAAGGTTAAATAGCGTGCGGCGACCCAAACCTGCGCGCGCAGCGGCGACATGGCGCATCGCGCTGTGATGCTTGGGCGCAAATAGAAAGCCAACGCCGGCCTCATTGATACAGGTCGCGACGGCGACGGCATTGGCGTCAATGTCGATACCCAAAACCGAGAGAACATCTGAGCTACCAGATTTAGAGGACACTGCGCGGCTACCATGTTTTGCGACTTTTGCGCCGCTGGCTGCGGCTACAATGGCAACTGTGGTCGAGATATTGAAAGTATTGTGCCCATCTCCGCCTGTGCCAACAGTATCCACTACATCAGCATCGACTTTAATTTTTAGCATATGGTCGCGCATCATTTTCGCGCCCATTTCAATATCACGCGCCGTTACGCCAACGGTTTCAAGGCCAAGCAACACGGCGCCGATCTGAGCGTCTTTAGCTTCACCAGACAGCATTGCCGATAAAACGGCTTGCATAGTGTCTTCATCGGGATGTTCGCGTTTGATAAAGGCGTCAAATGCGGTGTGAAAGGCGCTCATTATGTTAGCTCCAAAAAGGCTTTAAGGATATCGTGTCCATGCTCTGAGGCGATAGACTCAGGGTGAAATTGTACGCCGTGTATAGGGCGTGAGGTGTGGTAAAAGCTCATGATTTCATCATCTTGCGTCCAAGCATTCACATGGAGACAGTCCGGCAAACTCTCCCTCTCAACGGCAAGGCTGTGATAGCGTGTTGCTTTGAAGGGATTGCCTAGATTTTTCATCAGGCCTGTATTGTCATGATGAACGGGCGAGACTTTGCCATGCATAATGGCTTTGGCACGGATGACCTTGCCGCCAAAGACCTGACCAATGGCTTGCTGACCGAGGCAGACGCCAAAAATAGGAAGGGTATCTGGAGCCGTTATAATAAATTCGAGCATCATGCCTGCATCATCTGGCGTCCTCGGTCCGGGCGATAAAATTACGCCATTTGCTCCTAATGCGTGCGCCTCGGCGGCGCTCATATCATCATTGCGAATGACCTTAACGTCTGCGCCTAATTCCTGCGCGTAATGCACGAGATTATAGGTGAAGCTGTCATAATTATCGATCATCAAGATCATAGCGCGTTTCCATCAAATCGAGCGGCGTGGCTTGCAGCGGTGAATAAAGCCTGCGCCTTATGCTGCGTCTCTTCATATTCAGATTTCGGATCACTATCCAGAACAATACCCGCGCCCGCGCGCACATGCATGACGCCGTCTTTGACGATTGCTGTGCGCAGCGCAATTGCTGTGTCCATATCGCCTTGGCATGAAATATAGCCCACTGCGCCCGCATAAATGCCGCGCTTCTCAGTCTCTAATTCATCAATGATTTGCATGGCGCGGACTTTTGGCGCGCCGCTCACAGTTCCAGCCGGAAAGCCCGCAAAGAGCGCGTCAAAGCTATCATGCCCCTCGCTAAGCTGCCCTTCGACATTGGAAACAATATGCATGACATGGCTGTAGCGCTCGACGGTGTAGCTCTCGGTAACCTTGACAGTTCCAGCGCGCGCGACACGTCCGACGTCATTACGTCCTAAATCAAGCAGCATTAGATGCTCCGCGCATTCCTTTTTGTCGGCAAGGAGTTCAGCCTCAAGCGTAATGTCTTGGTCGATAGTTTTACCGCGCGGCCGTGTTCCCGCGATTGGGCGAACCGTAACAGTATCTCCGCGGCGTCTCACAAGGATTTCAGGGCTTGAACCCACAATTGTGTGATCTTTGAAATTCAAGAAAAATAGAAAAGGTGAGGGGTTCATGCGCCTTAATGAACGATAAAGCGCAAAGGGGCTAACGGGAAGCTCGGCGCTAAACCGTTGGCCAATGACGACTTGAAACACATCGCCAGATAGGATGTAGTCTTTGGCTTTATGCACGCGCCTTGTAAACTCAGATAGGCTTTGGCCGGGCTTAGCAATGATTGTCGCTTGCAGCGCGCTCGGGATTGCGCCTGTTAAGACGGGCGCCATTAGATCATTACATACAGATTCTAGCTTTGCCGCAGCGTCAGTAAAAGCCGTTTCAGGGCTGCGCCCATCGGGGCGCACAGGCGTAGCAAGTATAATTTCTTGAGCGATCAAATCAAAAATTGCCATCACCGTTGGGCGGATCATGATACTGTCTGGAGTCCCAATTGGGTCAGGATTGACTGTGCCAATTTTTTCGACATGGCGTATCATATCGTAGCCCATATAGCCAAATAGTCCTGCGGCCATGGGCGGGAGGTCTTCAGGTAAATCAAGACGAGACGCGGCTTCTATGGCCCGCAATTCATCAAGTGGCTTCCCCTCTAGAGGCTGAAATCGATCTGATGAAATGGCACCCGAGCCTTTGGCGACCTCGCATGTCTCGCCGTTACTCCGAAAAACTAAATCAGGAGCGAAGCCTAGAAATGAGTAACGGCCACGCTGCTCTCCGCCTTGGACGGATTCATACAAAAACGCGTAGGGACGCCCTTTCGCGATCTTTAGATATGCGGAAACCGGTGTGTCTAGATCATTTATGACGCGGCGGTAGACAAGCTGCGCTTGCCCTTGGTTGTAAGTTTCAATGAATTGGTCTTGAGCAGGGTGTAGCGCCTCTGCATCAATGATCAATTCTCCAGACTCTTTAAGAGACATTTACTCGGTGAGGCCGTTAACTTCGCGCATGCGCTGCTCGAAAGTTTGCGCAGGATTTTCACTCAAGATATTTTGGCGGTAAGCCGTTTGAATATCCGACGACAACTCTTCGCTGGATTGTGTCTGCATAGCATCAGCAAAACCAGCTGAAAGACTATCCGCATTCGCGGTAACCTTGGTTACGATAGCAATGCTGCGTGTCAGTGAGTCAGTCCCATAACCTTGAACAACTTCACCTTCGCGGGCTTCTAAGAGTTGTGACAAAACTTCATCCGATAAGCCAGGGGAGCGTGTTGTGCGAACCAGCATGCGAGTTTCAAGACTTCCGCCCGTTTCAACAGATGCGGCGACATCATCTATGCTCTCGTCACTGCGTAATCGCGTGGCCAAATTTTGAGCAAGATCAGATAGTTTTTCGTCAGTTTGCTGAGCTGTCCAGATTGCTGAAGCGCGAGCTTTGATATCTTCAAAGGGGCGCACCTTAGCGTCTAAAACATCATCAACGCGGATCATAGCATAGCCGCCGGCGCTTGTTTCAAAGAACTCTGTTGGGAAACCTGGTTCAGCCGTAAAGAGCTCGCGTAAAATTTCTTCGTCTCCGCCAACTCCGGTTAAAGTGCCGATGCCGGAGAGCCTTAAGCCGTCTTTCGTCGCGCCCAAGCGTGAGATGTAATCAATCGAAGATGCCGATACACCGCTTTCTTTTGCGGCGTCTTCAAAACTGGCGCCATTATCAATCAAGTCTTGGAGTTTACCGAACCGGTCAAAAAGCTCTGCTTCGGCAGTGTCCTTAGTAAGTTCAGCAACAATGCGGTCGCGCTCATTTTCTAAATCAGGTTTCTCCGCAGGCGTAATGCCATTGAGACGTGCTACATAAGAGCCGCCCAGCGTGCCTTCGCCTGAAATTATTTCTCCTGCTTCGGCAGCAAAAATCGCAGTCGCAACGCGGGGGTCTGCGATCGTTTCAGGGCGCACTTCGTTATAGATGATTGGAGCAGAAACCCCGACGGCCAAAGCTGCATCGGCGAAGCTTTCGCCATTGGCAAGTCTGGCCATGACATCATTCGCTAAAGTTTCATTTGTGACCGGCAAATAGGTCAAAGATCGACTTTCAAGAGTGCCTAGCTTGCCGTCCGCTAAATCTGCTTCATAAGTTTCGACAATATCTTTTTCCGAAATTCTAACAATATTATCTTCGCTTGGATTTGAAGCGTCTTCATCTCCATCGATTTTAACAGGAGCGTCTCCGGTAAGCACGTCTGGAATGATATCGAAATTCTCGATCCGTAGAATTGTAAAGCGTCGATATTCAGGCTGTGTATAGTCCGCCTCGTTTTCAGAAATGAAGGCCTTTAAAACATCATCGCTAGGCGTTTCAGGAGCAGGCACAGAGTCGCGTGACAAAGTGAGAATTTTCACTTGTCTTTGCTCGGTGATGAATTTGTAACGTTGCTGCGCATATGAAAGAGGCGCCTTGATACCAGAAACTAAAGGACGCGTAATTTGTTGGCGTCTTAGATCGCGCAATGTGCTCGCTTCGAAATCATTTCGGTTGAAGTTACGATTACCTCGAAAAAATTCTGTGACCTTATCTTCGGAAAATTCTCCGGTAATTTCATCCTTGAAAATATCATATTCCGACAATGCATTTCGCGCGACGGTTTTGGCGACGCCAATGTTTAATTCGTCTGCGTCCAAATCCATCACAGCTTCTGTAACTAAGCTCGACACGATCTGATCGTTAAACCCGCGCTCATAGGCCTCGCCAGCCGTTAAATTCGTACCATTTTCCTGGTTATAAAGGCGCAAGCGTCGATCAAAGTCGTTCTTGTATTGCCGAATAGTGATTTTTGTATCCCCAACCAGAGCCACTGATCCAGCTGCTTTGGGTTGGAACACATCCGTAAAGCCCATTATCGACATCGCGACAATCAACAACACGATGATTATGCCCAATACGATGTTACGGAGGAAGTTGGAACTGCGTTGCGCCATATGTCTTTATCTCATGCTGTATTCATGTTTAAAACGTTAGCGATTACCTATCACGGTATTCGTCAAAAGCAATGATAGAGGCGCATGGATATGAAGAAACTCATCGCGGCAAACTGGAAGATGAACGGCCAAGCCGATTGGAGTGATAAGCCTGCTCAATTAAGCACCATTTTGGACGGAACCATCCCTAAAACGGCGCAAGTTTTGATTTGCCCGCCTTCGGTCTATTTGACGCAAATCGCTGATAATGCGCATAAGTATGGCATGAATGCCGGTGCGCAGAACTGTCACAGCGCCGAATCAGGGGCTTTCACCGGTGAAATTAGCGCGCAGATGGCTGCTGATTGCCACGCGGATTACGTGATTTGTGGTCATTCGGAACGTCGGGCTATGTTTGGGGATACAGATGCCGTTGTTCAAGCCAAAGCCACATCTGTAATACAATCTGCCATGGTTGCCATCATTTGCGTGGGCGAAACATTAGAGCAAAGAGAATCAGGTGCAGCAAATTCCACTGTTGAAGCTCAGCTACGCGCGTCCATTCCGGAAGCGTCAACCGCACTGAATACCGTTATTGCATATGAACCGGTATGGGCAATTGGGACTGGGAAAACAGCAACGCTCGACGACATTGAGAAAATGCATGCCCACATCCGTAGCGTCTATCACGACATGTTTGGCGCGCGAAGCGCGAAAGATTTGTGCATTCAATATGGCGGGTCAGTAAAGCCCTCTAATGCAAAAGATATTCTCTCTACGAAAGGCGTGGATGGGGCTCTGGTTGGCGGCGCTAGCTTAAAGATGGAAGATTTTGCTAAAATCATTCTTGCCGCTTAGCTGTGGCGTCCTTTGAGGACGTTCATAACTTCGCAGAGATCAATTTTCTTAGCGCGAAGCAAGACCATAAGGTGGTATATTAAATCTGCCGCTTCATTCTTTAGATCATCATCACTTTCAGCTAAGCCGGCGAGTGCGACCTCTACGCCTTCTTCGCCCACTTTTTGCGAAATTTTGTGCAAGGGGCCAGATAAGAGCTTTGCTGTGTAACTCTTTGCATCATCATCGTTTTCTCTAGATTTTATCACATTTTCCAATGTGCTTAGAAAAGATAATGAAGGTGAAGAGTCACCGTCAAAGCATGTCTCAGTTCCAGTGTGACAGGTCGGGCCATTCGGTCGTGCTAAAACCAAGAGTGTGTCATTATCACAGTCGACGGACAGGCTAACCAAATCAAGTGTATTCCCGCTTGTTTCACCCTTCGTCCAAAGCGTCTCACGCGAGCGCGAAAAGAATGTAACACGGCCGCTTTCTTGGGTTTTCTGGACTGCAGCTTCGTTCATGTAGCCGAGCATCAATATTTTACCGCTGTCAGCGTTTTGAACGATCGCAGGCACTAGGCCGCCGCCTTTTTTAAAGTCAATTATCATGGCCGTATGTCTAAGCCTTCTTTTATAAGATATTGTTTTAAGTCAGGTATTGAGATTACGGATTTGTGGAAAACACTTGCAGCCAAAGCGCCATCGACATTAGCGGCTTGCAAAACATCCTTGAAATGTTCTGGGGCGCCTGCGCCTCCAGACGCAATGAGGGGAACGCTTGAGACCGCGCGCGCAGCTACCAGCTGATCAATATCGTAACCTTGGCGCATACCATCTTGGTTCATGCAGTTTAATACGATTTCGCCAGCGCCGCGCTCAATGACTTCGCTAATCCAGCTTAGGGTTTCACGGCCTGTTTCACGCATCTTATCGGGGTCGCCTGTGTGACTTCTAACGCGGTAATTTTTCCCATCAAAAAAGCTATCAATACCAACAACAATACACTGACGGCCGAAGGCATCACTCAGCGTATTAACTAAATCAGGGTTTATCAGTGCAGGGCTGTTGATCGAGATTTTGTCTGCGCCCGCATTTAACCGCTCGGCAGCCGCTTTAACCGAGCTAATTCCTCCTGCCACACAGAATGGAATATCAAGCACTTTAGAGACGCGGCCAATCCACTCTGGACTGACTTCACGCTGATCCGTGCTGGCTGTAATGTCATAAAAGACAAGTTCGTCCGCGCCTTGGTCGCGATATCGCATGGCAAGCTCTTCAATGCCGCCGACATCTTCATGATTACGAAATTGAACGCCTTTGACAACGCGGCCGCCGCGCACATCAAGACAGGGAATTATACGCTTGGCAAGCATGCGATAGCGTCCTTAAGCGTGAATTTATTATCATATAGAGCTTTTCCGATAATCACACCGTAAGGCTGCAGCGTAATCAAAGCTTTGACATCATCCAGCGTCCCAACACCGCCGGATGTAATTAACGGGGCGTTCGGAAACCGCGCGAGTATTTCGCGGTATAGATCAATATTTGAGCCTTGCAGGACGCCATCCTTGGCAATGTCAGTAACAAGCAGCGCCCCAAAGCCGTAATCTTTATAGGTTTTGATGAGGGAGTAGAGGTCTATATCCGAGCTCTCCGTCCAGCCTTTAAGCGCCGGGCGAGGAATACCAGCGTCATCAATATTTACATCAAAAGCGAGGCAAAATCTTGCCGCTCCAAACTCATTCATCCATGCTTTAACTGTGTCAGGCTGCGTTACAGCAAGTGAACCGATGACAACTCGCGCGACGCCGCCATCGAGTAGCGCTTTAATTTGCGCGGTCGTGCGAATGCCGCCGCCCGTTTGCACTTTGATGTCAACGGCTTTCGCAATGGAAACAATAAGCTCCGTTTGCGCTGCTGTTTCATTCTTGGCTCCATCGAGATCGACGATGTGAACCCATTTCGACCCTGCATCCGAAAAACCTTGCGCAACATCAATGGGCTTACCGTCATAATTGGTGCGTTGTTCAAAGTCGCCTTTGAACAGCCGCACGCAACCGCCATCCATCAAATCTATGGCTGGATAAATCACGCTGCTATCTCCATGAAGTTTTTCAGTATTTTGGCGCCTGTCGCGCTTGAGCGCTCAGGGTGAAATTGACACCCATAAACATTGCCTTGGCGAACGATTGCTGAAAAGGCTTGTCCATATGTGCTGCCGGCGAGGGTGTAGCTGCTCACTGGCGCGGCATAGCTGTGAACAAAATATGCATAGTCGCCTGCGGTTATGCCGTCCAATAAGGGATCATCCACTAAATTCTCTAACTGGTTCCATCCCATATGCGGGCTAGGTAGATCTCCTGTCTCAAGCGCCTCGACGCGTCCGTCCACCATTCCGAGACACGGCACGGTTTCTCCGCCCTCAACAGACTCATCGAAAATGAGCTGCATGCCAAGGCATATGCCCATGACAGGTTGTGTGAGATTTTGCAGGACAGGGACGAGCTGTGCCTCCCGCAATGTTGTCATCGCATAAGGCGCGGCGCCGACGCCGGGGATAAGTACGCGCGGCGCGGCGTAAATTTCATCAGCGTCTCGCGTGATTTTGAACCTCACGCCGAGGCGATCAAAGGCAAAACCGACTGACGCTAAGTTGGCGCAGCCCGTATCAACAATAGCAATGTCCACTAGAGCACGCCTTTCGTTGACGGCACTGCGTCGCCATAGCTGCGTGATATTGCAGGGCGCAAAGCGCGCGCAACGCCTTTAAAACTGGCCTCTATAATATGGTGTGTATTGTCGCCGTCGACATCGATTTGGATAGCCGCGCCGAGTGTCTGGGCAAGACTCTCAAAGAAATGAGGACACATTTCAGCAGGGAAGTCTCCGACGTGATCAGATGGAAACTCACCCTTAAATGTCATGGCTGGACGCCCCGACAGATCAATTGCAACGCGGGCCTGCGTTTCATCCATAGGCATTACAAAGCCAAACCGGCCAATGCCCGCCTTATCACCGAGCGCGACCTTTAAAGCTTCGCCCAGCGCTAATGCGCAATCCTCCACTGTGTGGTGGGCATCAATGTGTAAGTCGCCCGCGCATTTTAAACGCAACGAAAAACCACCATGTTTCGCTAGTGCTTCAAGCATATGGTCGAAAAACCCAAGTCCCGTATCAATTTCAATAGGGGCAGTTTCATCTAAGTTCACGCGAATGGATATGTCAGTTTCTTTGGTGGTGCGCTGCACTTCGGCCACCCGCTGCGCTTTGGTTTGGTTTGCGCCGACGCCAAATGCGCCGAGGGCAATTGTGTTCTCCTGTGGCGTTCCGATGGAGATACGGAACAGTCCGGGTAGTTTTGATCTAAAATCACGGATTTTGATATTACTCTTATTGAGCGCGCGCAGCATGACTTCTGCATCCTGCGCAATAAAGGCTAAGAAATTCGCTTCACTTGGTAGAACTTGCGCGACGAACTCGGACTTTGCTAACCCCACAGCCAATCGGGTGCGTTCGGATAAGGTTTCCTTGAGGCGCGCCCCATGCAATGCCATGGCGGCAGGGGACAATGCGTCCATGACGGCGCGC
>CALLBH010000042.1 GCA_938001945.1 uncultured Robiginitomaculum sp. | reverse complement strand
CCATGGCAAAGTTTTCTTCATGGTGTCGAATTGGAAAAACGGCGCGGCCAAAGAGCAGCCAAGCTTGATGACGGGCTATGCGTTTAAGCTTAATAGCCCGCCAAATGCGCGCGTCGGATCCACCAAAATCCCGATGTATGTTTCACAGAACGAAGCCTTTGTTGAAACCGATGGCGACGAAGCGCGTCTTGTCAAGAATATGAAAAAAGGCTCAGTGATGCGCGTCTCTGCCGTGTCCGAGCGCGGAACAGCGACCAGCTATGAGTTTTCGCTTAAAGGCGTTACGGCAGCAACGCAAAAGGCCGCGTCGCTCTGTCGATAAACTCACTTGCAGGCCCGCCGTAATCTGCGTTAAGGCCGCCTCATGACTGATTTACAAGATACAACTGAAACGGCGCAAAAGGTCGCCAAAGCCGCCCCGCCGAGCCAATGGCTGGAGTTCGGTCCGATTGCGGCATTTGTTGTAATCTTTAATGCGCTTCGTTTTCGCGGTGTCGACAACGCGATGATTATTGCGGCGACCGTGTTCATGGTGCTCGCTGTCATTGCCCTCATTTATGTGAAGCGAAAACATAATACGATTCCGCCCATGTTAATGCTGACAACAGCCATAATCGTCGTGACTGTGCTGGCGACGCTACTGACCGGAGATAAGCGCTTCTTTTATATGAAGCCGACCGTGGTCAATATTCTATTTGGGATAGGTGTTTTGGGCGGCGTCGTGTTTAAAAAGAATGTGCTGAAGATGCTGATGGGCCAAGCCTATTCTATGCCGGACAAGGCATGGAACATGTTCGCCGTAAGGTGGGGATTCTTTTTCTTCGCGATGGCCGGCGTGAATGAATATGTGTGGCGCAATTTCTCAGAGGCCTTTTGGGGGAATTTCAAACTCTTCGGCTTTGTTCCGCTCACGCTTGTCTTTATCCTGACGCAGATGCCGTTCCTTCTGAAACACTCCGATCTTAAAGAACGCATGCGTGAAGCGAGCGATGATGTGAACGCAGACTGAATAGGGTTAATGCCCATTAACCCCGCGATCCGAACTGTTCAGCTTGAGTTTAGATAGCCTGTGACACACAGGCCTCACATTACAGACACCTATCTTGATGTATCCCCTTAATACCTTACCGACCCCCCGGGGTCGGTATTTTTTTGCCTATTGCTTGAGTTGCGCGGCCTCCCGCTCTAGCGTCATGCGCAGAAGGAGACGGCTTATGTCCACAATCGTATTTGCTAAATTTAAGATTCATGACCGCGCGGGCTATCAGCGTTATGTGGAGCTTGCGACGCCAATCTTCATGCGTGAAGGCGTGATTTTTCATGCCAATGACGACACCCCGCGCGCGATCACGCCGGACATGGAAGCGGACAAAGTCGTGTTGATGGAATTTCGGGACAAAGCCCATATGAAGGCCTTTTTCTCTGCCCAAGACTATATGGCCGCCGCGACAATACGCGACGCTGCTGCGACGATTTCTGCGGTGATGTTCGAGCGGGCCTAAGCCGCGCGCAAAACTTTAATCGTAATATGCGGTTTTATGATTGCTTTGTCTGCGTTTTTGCTTGCCTCGGGGCTTCGCGCCGCGCGGGGCTTCATACATATTATCAGCAAATGCGAAATCGTCTTCGAAATCGAAGGCCAGTTTCATTTTTTTAAGACGCTTGGACATAAAGTTCTCCATCAAACGTCGTGGGGGCCGAAGCCTGTAAACAGCGAAATATAATTTGGCTGCAAGCCCATAATATATCTAAAACCATATCTCGCAAAGCGAAAAATGACGCTAAAGATTTGGGGGAAGGATGGAGTGTAGGACGCGCGACAAGGTCTATCCGATGTGGGGCAACAGACTGACCGCACGCGCCTTACCTTATACATACGTGTGGCCCTCTATTGGAGTTGCATTTTATTGCATACCATCACTTAAATTTATAAACTTAAAACGCATGATTACGCGTATATGAATATATCAGGGGCAGTTATTATGGAACGATTAGCCCAATATAGCGTTGTTAGAATTGGAGTAGTCATCCAATATTTGAATCGACTAATGGAGATACATCATGAAACATAAATTCGTTTTACCTGTGATATTTGCGGCGGCTTTGGGCCTTACGGCCTGCGGCGGCGACAAAAAAGATGGCGCTGCAACGACGACGACCACCACGACCACAGTGCCTGTCGCCGAGCCTCAACCCGTTCCGGTTGAGCCAGCTCAACCTGCGCAAACGGAACGCGGAAACGGAATCAGTATCAGGACTAATGATGGCTCGCTTTCCATTGGTGATGACGGAGTTGCTATTGAATCGGGCGATACCGAAATCTCTGTGAAAACGGATAAAGATCCCGATTAGAGCGCAAGCGGGTTTTTAAAACGGCAGAATCTGGCGTTTGCGGCTATAACTGGAATATCCAACATTTGCGCCGAGGCGCACGCCGACACCTGTCCGGATTGGGGCGAGGGTGATTCCGTTGGCGCGTTGATAATTGACGCCCATTCCGGCGATAAAGAATGCGCTCCCTTCGGCTTTGGGGAAGCGCTGGAAGATATAATTCGGATCATCAAGATCATAAACCAAAGTGAACACTTTGGAG
>CALLBH010000041.1 GCA_938001945.1 uncultured Robiginitomaculum sp. | reverse complement strand
ATGCAGCTTTGATTTTTGGTAAAGTTTAGATTTTAAAGTGAAGCGCAAAGCCGAGACACCGAAAGCCAAAATTCCAAAACGCAGTAAACTCGCGCTGGCCCTCGTTGCAATTGGCGGATTAATCACCCTTGCCGTTGGCGTAGTCATCGCAGCTTACGCTTTCGTTCAATATCAATATAATGCCGTGCCGGACGGGGAGCCTAAAACGGTGACGATTGATGTGCCGCGCGGGACAGGACTGTCGACCATGGCCTCGCGCCTTGAAGCGGACGGGATTATCAAAAGCGCCTTTACGTTTAAACTGGTCACCAAATTAGACGGGAACGAAGCGGGCCTTAAAGCCGGCGAGTTTGAACTACAGCTCCCTGCCAGCATGAAGAGCGTTTACACTCAGCTCGCCGAGGGCAAACCCGTTCAATATAGCTTTACGGCGCCCGAAGGCCGGACCAGCGCGCAAATCATTCGCGCGCTTAGCACGGCCGATAAATTGACAGGTGAAGTGCTCGGCGTTCCGGCTGAGGGGACGCTCCTCCCTGAAACTTATCTCTTCTCACGTAATGCCAGCCGCGAAAGCGTCGTTAAATCTATGGCGGACGCGCAAAAAAAATTGATTGATGAGCTCTGGGAGAGCCGCGCGCCGGACCTTCCCTTTACGACGAAACGCGAGGCGATAATTCTGGCCTCTGTGGTAGAAAAAGAGACGGGGATGGACGGCGAACGCGCGCGCGTTGCGGGGGTTTTTGTCAACCGCATGCGGAGGGGTATGCGTTTGGAATCAGACCCCACAATTATCTATGGCATAACCAAGGGCGAAATCCTGACAGGCCGTAATGGCAAGCAGCGCGGATTGCGGCGTAGTGAAATTGATCGCAAGACGGACTGGAATACATATCAAATTGATGGCTTGCCGATTACGCCGATTTGTAATCCAGGCCGTGATGCTATTGCCGCTGTATTAAACCCGCCGACAACGGATGATCTGTTCTTTGTGGCAGATGGCACAGGCGGTCATGTTTTTGCAAAGACCTATAAAGAACATCTTCGAAATGTCGCGAAGTGGCGCAAGATTGAAGCGCAGAGAAAGCGCGGGCAATAGTGGCGATCTGCTCTATGACAGGTTTTGCGCGCCGTAGCGGCGAGCATCAGGGTGTGGCGTGGCAATGGGAATTGCGTAGCGTCAATGGGCGCGGATTAGATGTGCGATTGCGCCTCCCGAGCGGATCAGAGATGCTGGAACCACTTGCACGGAAAATCATCACATCAAAACTGTCACGCGGAAATGTCCAAGGTGTTTTATCTTTATCGCGCGCAGGCGCGCCGGGGGATATGGAGCTCGACCGGGACCTGCTCTCAGGGCTCGCGGGTGAATTGGGCTATCGCGAACCAAAAGATCTTGAGCCAATTGTAATGGCGCGTTTGTTTACTGTACCGGGCGTCGTGCGCCCAAGCCGTATTCCTGCGCTGACGGAAGACGATGTTACCTTGCGAGATACAGTGCTGGATGGGCTGAAAGATTGCGTAAAGGCCTTGATTGCCGCGCGCGCTGTTGAGGGCGCAGCGTTGCGCGATGACGTCATGTCCATCGTAGATACACTGCGAAATCTCACCCATGACGCGCAAGAACACGCCAAGGGGCGCAGCGCGAGGATTAAAGACGACTTGTCAGCTAAATTCACAGAGCTATTAGGTGAACAGCTCAGCGAAGAGCGCCTTGTCCAAGAGGCTGCATTGCTTGCGATTAAAGCAGATGTTCGTGAAGAGATTGACCGCCTGGACGCGCATATTTCTCAAGCGCGGACCCATTTAGATGGCCGTTCGCCTGTTGGGCGCAAACTCGATTTTTTGGCCCAAGAATTTAACCGCGAAATAAATACGCTATGCAGCAAATCAGGTGACCTTGTCTTGACCCGAATCGGGCTTGATTTGAAAAGTGCAAATGAGCAATTTCGAGAACAAGTCGCGAATATAGAATAGGGCATCGCCCAGTGGAGTTTTTATGTCCAAACGCCGTGGATTAATGATCGTCCTGTCTAGCCCCTCGGGCGCAGGCAAGACCACGCTGACGCGAAAGCTGCTCGCGGAAAATGACGATATGCAGATGTCAGTGTCAGCGACAACCCGCAAGCCGCGCACAGGCGAAACGCCGGGCAAAGATTATGTCTTTGTCAGCACTGCGCAGTTTGAAGAGATGCTCGCAGATAATGCGTTTCTGGAATATGCAAAAGTATTCGATAATTATTATGGCACGCCTGCCCAGCCTGTTCAGGACGCGCTAGCAGAAGGTAAAGACATAATCTTTGATATTGACTGGCAAGGCGCGCAGCAGCTTACCCAAGCGGCGGCTGATGATCTCGTCAAAATCTTTATCTTACCACCCAGTAAAGTTGAACTAGAGCGCCGCCTTAAATCACGCGCCCAAGACAGCGCAGAAACCATCGCGAAACGCATGAGTAAATCTGCGGGTGAGATAAGTCACTGGGCGGAATATGATTATGTTATTGTCAATGACGATTTGTCCGAGTCGATGGACTCAATCCGTGCCATCGTGACGGCGGAGCGCGCAAAGCGCAAAAGGCAGCTTTGGCTTGGGCCATTTGTGAATGACTTGGTCCAGGGCCGCTAGCGATCTCAACCTTTTCTGAAAGTCCCGCCGAAACACGTAAATCCGTTGGCCGCTTATCTGAAGAGGCGAAGGACGTTGTTCGTCAATTGCTCTCCGATGATCGCGCGCCAATACTCTTATCGGGTAAGGCGGGAACAGGTAAGTCGACGCTTATTCGCTATATTCAGGCCCAAGACGCTTTTCCCAAAACAATCGTTCTTGCGCCTACGGGGATCGCGGCCATCAATATTGGCGGACAGACGCTACATAGTTTCTTCCG
>CALLBH010000040.1 GCA_938001945.1 uncultured Robiginitomaculum sp. | reverse complement strand
GAGGCTAGGACTGTGCGCGCGCCCGGGCCTTGGCGGCCCGCAAAATTACGATTTGATGTCGACACCACGAGTTCCCCCGGCGCGGCTTTGTCGCCATTCATGGCGATACACATAGAGCATCCCGGCTCACGCCACTGCGCGCCGGCAGCGGTGAAAATATCATGCAAACCTTCGGCCTCGGCTTCGCGTTTAACCAGCTCACTGCCCGGAACAACAATTGCTGTAATCCCTGCTGCAACTTTGCGCCCGCGCATTACCTCCGCCGCCGCGCGCAAATCTTCCATGCGCGAATTAGTGCATGACCCGATAAAGACGCGGTCTACTTTCACGCCCGCAATTTTGGCCCCGCCTGTTACGCCCATATATTGGAGTGCTTTTTCTTCGGCTTCATCAGCGGCGACAGGGATGCTCGCGGCGATTGGCATCGCCATGCCGGGGTGCGTGCCATAGGTTACCATAGGGGTTATCTCTTCGGCTTTGATATGAACTTCCTTGTCATAGTGCGCGCCCTCATCCGTGGCGAGCGAAGCCCAATCATCACACGCTGCGTCGTAGTCTTCCGGCGTAAATTTACGGTCCTTAAGATACTTAAATGTCGTCTGGTCCGGTGCAATCATCCCGCAACGCGCGCCCGCCTCAATGGACATATTACAGACCGTCATACGTCCATCCATGCTCATCTCGCGAAAGACATTTCCGCAATATTCGAGCGCATAACCCGTGCCGCCGCCCACACCAATTTTCGCGATAATATGCAAAATAACGTCCTTGGGCGTCACGCCTTCGGATAGTTCACCGTTAACATGAATAGCCATCGTTTTAGGTTTACGCATCAAGATGCATTGATTGGCCAGAACATGGCCGACCTGTGTGGTGCCAATCCCGAACGCAATTGCGCCAAAGGCTCCGTGGGTGCTGGTATGACTGTCGCCGCAGACAATGGTCATACCCGGCTGCGTCGCGCCCAGCTCTGGGCCCATGACATGGACGATGCCGCGATTTTCACTTTCCCATCCATGGGTTTCAATGCCGTACTCTTCGGTATTTGCGAGTAGCGTTTCGACCTGCTTACCCGCTTGTTCCGTCACGAAAGGACGACTGCCATCGGCGTTAATCAGTGTCGGCGTTGAATGGTCGATTGTCGCTAGCGTGCGGTCCGGACGGCGCACTTTAAGTCCGCGATCACGCAGAACCGTAAAGGCCTGCGGGCTTGTCACTTCGTGAATCAGGTGCAGGTCAATATAAAGTGTCGCGGGATGCGCCGCAGTTTCAGGAACGACAACGTGTCGATTCCAGACTTTATCGAAAAGGGTGTGGGGCATTATTCGAATGCTCCTTCTAAATATAAATTCGACCCAAACCTCATCCTGAGGCGGCGCGAAGCGCCGGGACTCGAAGGGTGAGGTTTGGCCACCGTTCTGGGCCGCCCGACCCCGCCCTTCGAGACGCCCTGCGGGCTCCTCAGGATGAGGTCTATGTTTGTTATAAGATAAGTCATATCAATGCTGCGCGCTTATCGCTTGCTGCCTGACGGCGCGGCGCTCTATGCGGTTGATGACATCAAGATAAGCTTTCGCGCCCGCAAGCACAGTGTCGGTTGACGCCCCGCGCCCTTGATAGCTCTCAAACTGTGTTGAAACGCGCACGGTCGCCTCGGCCATAGCGTCCTCTCCGCCGGAGACGGAACTGACCCCGAAATGTTCTAGCGTCATGGGCGTATCCGTGATCTGGCTGATGGCGTCAAAGACAGCGTTCATTGGCCCGGAGGCCGTAGAGACATGCTCGGCGGCGCGGCCATTCTCATGCGTTAAAGAGACTGTCGCTTTGGGCTGTCTGTTTTCATCGCTACCTGCAGACACATACAGAGATTGAATTGTCCATGGTCCGCCCGCGCCAACAGCTTGTCCTAAAATTAGCGCTTCAATATCACTATCAAAGACTTCTTTTTTGGCATCGGCGAGATCTTTGAACGCCACAAAAACGCTTTGGAGTTGATTGTCGGAAAGCTCGAACCCCAGCTTGCTCGCGCGGTCTTTCAGTGCGGCGCGACCGCTATGTTTACCGAGCACAAGGTTATCCGTCGACACGCCAACATGTTCGGGTTTCATAATTTCATATGTTTCGCGATTGGCCAAAACGCCGTGTTGGTGAATGCCGCTCTCATGGGCAAACGCATTTTTACCAACAATGGCTTTGTTGCGCGGCACGGCATTCCCCGTCAGCGTGGCGAGTAATTTCGATGCGCCGTAAATGCCTTCGGTTTTTACGCGCGTATTCAGACCAAAGAAATCGGCGCGCGTGCGAAGGGCCATGACGACTTCTTCGGTGGCGCAATTCCCAGCGCGCTCGCCAATACCATTTAACGCGCATTCAACTTGCCGCGCCCCGCCGCGCACTGCAGCCAGTGAATTGGCGACGGCCAATCCTAAATCATCATGACAATGGGCGGAAAAAATAACACCGTCTGCGCCTTTAATTTGCGTGGTCAAAAACTGGAATAAATCCTGAATTTCTTCGGGCGTAGTATAGCCGACCGTATCGGGAATATTGATCGTTGTTGCGCCGGCGTTAATCGCGGCTTCGACAACGATTTTCAAATAGTCCCGCTCTGTGCGGATGGCGTCCTCGCATGAAAATTCGACATCATCCGTATATGTCCGAGCCAGCTCGACGCCGGCAACCGCGCGGCGCACAATTTCGTCTTTGGACATTTTGAGTTTAAATTCGCGGTGAAGCGGGCTCGTCGCGATGAATGTGTGAATGCGGCCCGACGCGGCAGGCTTAATCGCTTCACCGCTCGCGCGGATATCGCCGTCATTACAGCGCGCAAGAGAGCATACTGTCGAGTCTTTGACTTCGCGGGCAATGGTTTGGATGGCGTCAAAATCGCCGGGCGAGGCGGCTGCAAATCCAGCTTCGATGATGTCGACATTTAACGCTTCTAGGGCTTTGGCCATTTTAAGCTTTTGGCCGCCGGACATAGAAAAACCCGGCGCTTGTTCACCGTCGCGCAAAGTTGTGTCGAATATGCGTACTGTGTTTTTACTCATAATATAAAACCCAAACCTCATCCTGAGGCGGCGCGCAGCGCCGGGACTCGAAGGGCGAGGTTTGGCCCTGATTTATCGTAACCCGCCCGCGTCCTTCGAGACGCGCTTTGCGCTCCTCAGGATGAGGGCTACTTTTTGCTCTGAAATTCACTGCCAATGCTCCGCATGCTTGCGGCGGCCAACACGCTCGGCGGAAACGACATTATAAAGCCGCTCTAATTGCTTACATAAAATATCGAGATCACTCGGTCCGCCCGTATCTTCGACATGAACAAGCAAGTCAAAATCACCATCGACGCGCTGCGTGCAATGCACGTCGCGGTAATCATAGCCACGCCGCTCGATTGTCCCAAGCGCGCGAATAAGCGTCCCGCTGACATCGTGCAG
>CALLBH010000039.1 GCA_938001945.1 uncultured Robiginitomaculum sp. | reverse complement strand
ATCGCGTTTCTTGCGCGGGCGTCTTGGCCGCGAGATGGAAACAAAGTTTACACCTCGCTTGCAGTTCCTTGCCGATACAACATTTGATACGGCCAGCGAGATGAACGCGCTATTGTCACAGCCAGATGTGAAACGGGATTTGGGACGCAGCGAGGGGGAGAATTAGTCGAACACGTCGACATTCTTGTCAGGGGCGTCTCGACTAAAAAACCAGCCAAATAAAGCGCCTGCGGGAAGTGTAAGAAATCCACCTAGAAAAAAACCGACAATGCTCAAAAGTAGCGGGGCTAAGAATAGTATCATGAAGACACTCAGAACTAACGATGGATTCTCTTTCCATGTGTCAAATGCAGTTAGTCCAGCATAAAGCATTACCAGCCATGTAGATATGTAAGCGGACAAAACGAGTGCAATCGGCCCCGTCGCTAAACCTAACCATAAGCCACGTTTGCGCGTCTCTTTTTTTCGCATAGCCCGGCACCAAAAAAACTTTACGGCGAGGAATGTGCCGATAGACGTACCAAGGAGAATTAGGACTGCATCAAACCCGACATTTATGTTTTCACTAACTGATTTAACCAGAAACAGCACTAATGATGCAGCCCCTGCCGCACATGTCGTCACTACAAGCGTCGCATTCCGAAACCGTTTCGCTTGATCGTTCATTCTAATCCGTCAATCCATCCCAAAAGCGTTTGGCCTTATCCAGAAAACTTGAATGCTCTGGGCTGACATCATGACCTGATGCGGCGGCGAATTCTTCGAGAAGTTGTTTCTGCTTCGCGTTGAGTTTGGCGGGTGTTTCGACGCCGAGCTCGACATACATGTCGCCGCGATTTTGACTGCGCAACACGCTCATGCCTTTGCCGCGCAGGCGCATGCGACGTCCGGGCTGACTGCCCGCCGGGATTTTGACTTTGGCGCGGCCGCCATCAATTGTCGGGATTTCAATCTCGCCGCCAAGCGCCGCTGTTGTCATTGGAACAGGCGCGCGGCAAAATAGGTTCGGACCTTCGCGTTCAAAAATTTCATGGGGACGAACAGAGACGAAGAGATATAAGTCGCCGCGCGAGCCTTGGCCTTTGGGCGCTGAATCCCCCTCGCCTGTTAGGCGAATGCGCGTGCCGTCCTCGACGCCAGCAGGAACAGAAACGGTGAGATCGCGATTGACGCGCTCTTGGCCTGTGCCGTCACATGTGCGGCAGGGATCAGTGACATATTCGCCTTGACCGCCGCATTTCGGGCAGGGGCGCTCCATTTGGAAAAAGCCTTGTTGCATGCGCACGCGGCCAATGCCGCCGCAGGTTCCGCAGCTCTCGACCTGCGCGCCTTCGGCTGCGCCGCTGCCCTCGCAGCTATGACAGGCCTCTTTGACAGGGACAGAGATTTCAAGCTCTTTGCCTGCGAAGGCTTCGGCCATATCGATTTCAACTTCGTAGCGCAGATCGCTGCCGCGCGATTGGCGCTGCTGGCCACCGCCGCCGCCAAACATGTCGGCAAATCCGCCGCCGCCCGCGCCGCCAAAGATTTGACTGAATATATCGCCAAAGTCTTGGAAGCCGCCAGCTCCGCCGCCGCGCCCGCCTTCAAAGGCCGCGTGGCCCATACGGTCATAGGCCGCGCGTTTTTGCTCATCGGAAAGTATGCCGTAAGCCTCGTTCAGTTCTTTGAACCGAGGCTCGGCAGTAGGGTCGTCAGGGTGACGATCAGGATGGCATTCCATCGCTTTACGCCGAAACGCGCTTTTTAGAGTTTTAGCATCTGCGTCTTTGGCAACGCCGAGGATTTCATAATAATCGCGCTTGGCCATGCGTGCCTCCTAAAAAATACCCGGCGCGAGGCCGGGCATTTATACATTATGTCAGCAGTTACGACTTTGCGTCGTCAACGTCTTCAAATTCGGCGTCGACGACATCATCGTCATCATCGCTGGACTCGGTCGCTGGACGCTCGTCATCGCTATTCGCGCCGGCATAGATTGCTTCGCCCATCTTCATCACCGCAGCGGTGAGCGTCTGGATTTTAGCATTGATCTCTTCGGCGTCGTCGCCTTCGGCGGCTTCGCGAACCTCTTTTACGGCCTCTGTGATGGCGTCGCGGTCATCTTCGGACAGGCTCTCGCCATGCTCTGCAAGATCTTTCTCAGCCTTATGGGACAAGCCCTCGGCTTGGTTCTTGGCTTCGACGAGATCGCGGCGTTTCTTATCGTCCTCAGCGTTCGCTTCGGCGTCTTTGATCATCGCGTCAATATCACTATCGGACAGGCCGCCGGAGGCTTGGATGCGGATGGCTTGTTCTTTGCCGGTTGCGTTATCCTTGGCCGAGACGTTCACAATGCCGTTGGCATCAATGTCGAAGGTGACTTCGATTTGCGGCATGCCGCGCGGCGCCGGCGGGATGCCCACCAGATCAAATTGACCGAGAAGTTTATTATCCGCCGCCATTTCGCGCTCGCCTTGGCTGACGCGGATGGTCACAGCAGATTGGTTATCCGCCGCAGTTGAGTAAACTTGCGACTTCTTGGTCGGGATTGTCGTGTTGCGATCAATCATGCGCGTAAAGATACCGCCTTCGGTTTCAATACCCAGTGATAGAGGCGTCACGTCGAGAAGAAGAACGTCTTTAACATCACCCTGCAAAACACCGGCTTGGATGGCCGCGCCCATGGCAACAACTTCATCGGGGTTCACGCCTTTATGCGGCTCTTTACCGAAGAATTTTGTGACGGCTTCTTGGACTTTCGGCATGCGGGTCATACCGCCAACCAAAACGACTTCGTCAATATCAGCCGCCTTAAGGCCTGCATCAGCAAGCGCTTTCTTACAGGGCGCGATTGTGCGTTTAATCAGATCATCAACAAGCGTTTCA